>DASVCN010000009.1 GCA_036381595.1 Trueperaceae bacterium
AGATGTGGGGTCGTAGAGCGCTCTCCGACCCCTGCCTCACGGCCGGCGTCGAACACCGGCCGGGTTGCTCGTCGATTCTCTAGCGCTTGCTGAACTGCGGCGCGCGACGGGCCTTCTTGAGACCGTACTTCTTGCGCTCCACGATGCGGGCGTCGCGGCTCAGGTAGCCACCCTGCTTGAGCGCCGGGCGGAAGTTGGGATCGACCTTCAGCAGGGCCCTTGCGACCCCGAGGCGGATGGCGTCGGCCTGGCCGCTGGGACCACCGCCGCTCACGGTGATGACCGCGTCGTAGCGACCGGCGGTGTTGGTCACCTTGAGCGGCTCGAGGGCCTGAACGCCGACCAGGATGCCGCGGAAGAACTCCTGGAACTCCTTGCCGTTGACCGTGATGCGGCCGCTGCCGGGGCGGAGGAAGACGCGGGCGACTGCCGCCTTGCGGCGTCCGGTACCGTAGTACTGATCCATCAGCGAGACTCCAACTCGGTCGAGCGCCGCGAAGACCGCGCCGTCCGATTCCGTTCACGACTGTTTGCCATCAGGCCAACTCCATCTCTTTCGGTTGCTGGGCGGCGTGCGGGTGGGCAGGACCGGCGTAGACCTTGAGCCGGCGGATGAGCTTGCGGCCCATCCGGGTCTTGGGGAGCATTCCCCAGACGGCCCGCTCCAGCACCCGCTCAGGATGCTTCTCGAGCATCTCGCGCGCGGTCGTCGTGCGGAGTCCGCCCTGGTAGCCGGTATAGCGGGTGTAGACCTTCTGGTCGAGCTTGTGGCCGGTGAAACGAACCTTCTCGGCGTTCACCACCACCACGAAGTCTCCACCGGCCTGGTTCGGTGTGTAGTCGACCTTGTGCTTGCCGCGCAGGATCTGAGCGATCTGCGTGGCCAAACGACCGACGGTCTGGCCGGCGGCGTCGACGAGAATCCAGTCGTGCGTCGTTTCCTTCGGAAAATACGTCTTCACGTCACTTCACGTCCTCTAACTGGGTTTGCTCTGCCGCCAGTTCGCCAAGGTGCTCCACCAGTTATCCTGGGACGAAGCGGATCGGGGAAGCGTCGTGGCCGACAAGGCACGAAACCAAACGCGAGTGTAGCACAGGCGTTCCGGCTCAGTAAAGCGTTCATGAGCGGCGGAAGCGAGGTAGCGGCTCGCGGCTCTCACGATACAATCGCGACAGTCCGGAGGTTCCATGTCACGCGCTGTTCGCGGCCCGCTCCTGCTGATCGTCTTCATCGCGCTGCTGCTCGCAGGGCTCTGGTTCTGGGTTCGCACGTCGCTCCCGGAACTCGAGGGAGAGGTCAGACTCCCCGGTCTGGCCCATCCGGTCGCGATCACCCGCGATGACTACGGGGTGCCTCTGATCGAGGCCGAATCGCAGGAGGACCTCTACTACGCCCTTGGCTACGTTCACGCTCAGGACCGGCTCTGGCAGATGGAGTACCGACGCTTGCAGGCGGCCGGCCGCCTCGCCGAGCTGCTGGGTGAGGAGGCCTTGCCCTCCGACCTGCTCATGCGCACCCTCGGGCTCCACGAAGCGGCCGAGCGTGAACTGGCCGCTCTGAGCCCTCGTACGAGCGGCGTCCTCCAGGCGTACAGCGACGGGGTGAACGCCTACCTCGCGACTCGTACCGGCGCTCTCCCGCTGGAGTTCCAGTTGCTCGGCCATGCGCCGGAGGAGTGGTCGCCGGTCGACGTCGCCCTTCTGCAGAAGCTGGTCGCCTGGCGATGGTCCTCGGCGGCCGCCGATGAACTGTTCGCGGCGCGGCTCCTCGCCGCTTCGGAGCGGGCGGGGCTCCTCATCGGGGCCCAGCGGCCGCCACCGCTCGCCGGTCCGGACGCACCCTTGCGGGGGTCGTTGCAACGGCTGCCCCTGGCCCGACTGCACGACCTCCTGGTCCGCTCGAGCGGCGTGTTCGCCGGCAGCGAAGCGTGGGTGCTGGGCCCGGAGCGTAGCGCCGATGGAGTCCCGCTCCTCGCCGTCGAAGGGGCCGGGCCGGCCACCGCGCCGGCTCCCTGGTACCTGGTGCGGCTGCGGGCCCCGGGCCTGAACGTCGCGGGCGCATCCCTGCCCGGACTCCCGCTCCTCTTCTCGGGCCGTAACGGTGAGATCGCCTGGGCGCTCGTTCCTGCCCCGGTCGATGACGCCGATCTGTTCATCGGCCGTACCACTCGGGGGGAGGGCCGGGAGGACGGTTATCGCAGCGCCGGCCGGTACCACGAGTTCGCCAGGCGCCGGGAGGCGATCGAAGTCCGCGGGGCCGACGACGTCGAACTGGTGGTGCGGGAAACTGTTCACGGCCCGATCATCTCGGACCTCGTTCCGGCCGATAGCGAGCCGAACGGAGGCGCCAGCGAGCCGGAGGGTGACGCGGAGGATCCGTTCCTGGCTCTGAGCTGGACGGCGCTGCGAGAGGGGGACTCGACCCTCGGGGCGGGCCTCGCCCTCGCGGGCGCCAGCGACCGGGAGGAGCTCAGGGCCGCTCTCGCCAGCCTCGACGAACTCCACGGGTTCGCGCTCTATGCCGATGAAGTGGGGAGGATCGGGCGCCAGAGGATAGGTCGTCTCCCAGCGCGGCGGGAGACGGGTGGGCGCCTTCCTACTCCGGCGGAGGCTGGCGGCTGGCAGGAGTGGGCAGCTTCGGCGCGGCTGGAGAGCAGTGGCGGAGGGACATCACTGGCTGCTGCCGGCAATCTCGCCGCCAGCAGCCAGCTGATCGACTCCCTCGAAGTCCACACCGCGGCCTCCCTCGCTCACATCCTCGAGAAGGAGTACCTGCACGGGTCCGCGGAGTTGCTGCCGGCGCTGAGGGAGAGCGTGCCGGTCGGCGCAGCCGCGGCTAGCGCCCAGGCCGAGCTCGTCGGCTGGTCCGGGGAGGCCGCGGAGGGCGCTGCCCCCCTCCTCTTCTCTGCCTGGCTCATCGAGTTGGGACGTGAGCTGCTGGGCGACGAGCTGGGGAACGAACTGGCCGAGGAGGCCAGCCGCTACCCGGAACTCCTGCGTCGGGCCCTCTCCTCGAGAGACTGGTGCGACGACCGGCGAACGGATGAGCGGGAATCGTGCGCGGAGGTGACTTCGAAGGCGCTTTCGGCGGCGGCAGGCGATCTGGCGGAGCAGCATGGACCGCAGCCGGCCCGATGGCCCGAGCACCCTTCCGCCCAGGTCGCCTATCGCCACCTGGTACTGGATGAGACGCTACTGGCGCCGCTCTTCGTCGTGGGACAGGACGGGCGCTCGAACCGGCCGGGGATCGGAAGAGGCCCCGTCTTCCGAGCCGTGTTCCAGCTCTCCGACGAGACCGTTCCGGAGGAAGATGATGATGCAGCTCGGTCCGGCTTCCTGATCCCCACCGGCCAGTCGGGTAACGTGCTCTCACGCCACTATCGGGACCTGTCCGCACGCTGGCCTGAAGTCCGCTTGCTGCCGCTCTTCGCTAACGGGGCCGAAGCGGGTGCCAGGCTCCTGCTGGAGCCGCCCCGCTAGCGTCTACTCGCGGCCCACCGGGTACGGCTGCCCCCGCTGGGTTGCGCTGAACTTCCTGCGGAGCCCGAGTGCATCGAGCAGTTCCAGCGTTCGCTGCTCGATCACCGACGGTTCGTGATCGACGAGGAGCTGCCACCCCGGCCGCGCCAACGGCCTCGCCCGTCGCTCGGCGGGCGCTTCGTCCGGGGGCAGCACCAGGTCCTCGCCGGGGATAGCGTCCGCCCGTCCGTGCCGCAGAGCGAGTTCGGCCAGCACGTAGTAGAAGGCCGACCTGGAGGTGATCTCCACCGGCTCACCGTCGAACGAGACCTGCAGCTTGCCGCGCATGTTGCGCACCGCCTCCGCGTAGCGCCTCACCTCTTCGCCGGTGATCCGCTCGAAGGGGTCAGCCGGCACGAACTCGGTCCGTTGCCCGGCAACCGGCGCCGACCTCTCGCCGGTGTCGCGCCCACCTCCGGACCGGGCGGCGCTCGTCCCCCCGTCGGACTGCGCTTCTCCGGCGATGAGATGCTTCAACTCCTGAGCGAACCCCTCCTCGAACAGGTCGGCATCCTTCCCCCCATGACGCCACTGCCGTCCGTTGCAGTAGACGACGCTGCTGACTTCCGCCCCGGCCGGTTCCGGCAACTGGGAGTCGACCGGCAGCACGACGAAGCGAAGGTCGCGTTGGCCGCTCAACCTGTACTCGAGCCGTTCGGCGCTTACCTCGCCGGTAAGGCGCAGCCGCTCCAGGTCGAACACCTCGACACCCAGGGAGGCGAGAACGGGGAAGAGCACTCCTTGGGCCACGTCCGGCGCGGTCGCCGGGGGGCGCAGGACGAGGGTCGCCCGGGCTCGTCCAAGTGCGGCGGCCACCCGCGGGTGCTCGGCATGAGCGGGCGCGTCGGGTGGCGGGGTCTCGGGCATCGACCCACTCTACCGTGCCCTTCGGAGGGCGTTCCCCGACCGCTCCTCAACCGGCGAGCGGTCTACGGAGTCCTTTCGGGTAGTGGTTCTTCACGATGCCGCGGGCGCGTCGGCCCCAGCCCAGCGGGTGGCCTGCGACCGTCACCAGCAACCAGCCGTCGGACCCGGCCACGTCCAGCTCGGCGCCCAGCATGTAGTGGGCCAACTGCTCGTCGTCGGGCTCTAGATCTACCCTCCTCTCCGACTCGCTCGCGTCCAGTGCGAGAGCGAGGGCGTGGGAGGGTATGAAGCGGCCCTTGGCTGCGCTGCCGAGCCAGACTCCGGGGCGCATGACCGTTACACCCGCGAGCGAAGGCGCTCCCGATGGTAGGGCGTAGAGGCCGTCGTTCCGCAAGGTCTTCTCGTGCTCCGGGAACGGGTCGTGCGTCAGGTTCTCGGCCACGAACTCGTTCCAGGCGGCGACGGCCCGATGCAGCTCCGCTTCCGCAGGCTCACTCCCTGAGCGCCGACGCCGCCTCGGGTCGGGCACGACGCCACTCCGGGCGTCCTCGACGCCTGAGCCGGCCCGGTCGCTTCCCGAACGGCGCAGCAGGGCTACGAAGTGACCTTCGCCGCGGCTTCGGTGGGGCCAGATACGGGCGGCCAGTGAAAGGCGAGGACCGCTGGTGAACTCGGCGGCCCACTCCGGACGGCCGCCGTCCACGCCTGCGAGTCCCGTGGGCGCCAACTCCCAGTCGGGGTGAGCGTCGAGGAAGCGGGCGACGAGCCTCTCGTCCTCGAGCGGTTCGAAGGTGCAGGTGCTGTAGACCAGGCGTCCGCCCGGCTTGACCAGCCGCGCGGCGACCGCCAACAGTTCCGCCTGAGTGCGGGCACAACTCTCGACGAGGCCGGTCGTCCACTGCTCGACAGCCTGCGGAGTCTTGCGGAACATCCCCTCTCCCGAACAGGGGGCGTCGAGCAGGAGGGCGTCGAAATGCGCCCCCCAAGCGTCCGCCAAACGCCCTGGATGAGCGTTCGTAACCAGGGACCGCTTCGAGCCCCAGCGTTCCATGTTCCTGCTCAGTTCGCGGGCCCGGGCGCCGTTTACATCGTTGGCGACCAGCAGGCCGTCGGTCCCCAGCAGCGAGGCGAGGTGGGTGCTCTTGCCGCCGGGCGCGGCGGCCAGGTCGAGCAGGCGCTCGCCGGGCCGTGGCGCCAGCGCCTGGGCTGCAGCCATCGCCGAGGGCTCCTGCAGGTAGTAGAGGCCGGCTGCATGGAACGGATGAAGTCCAGGCCGCTCGCCGGCCGCCAGCAGATAGCCGGCAGGACACCAGGGAACGGGGTCGAGGGGCCAGGGGGAGATGCGCTCGAACTCCCCGGCCGAGATCTTGAGGGTATTCACCCTCAGGCCGATCACCGGCTCGGCCTCGAGGCTGCGCTCGAGAAGGTTCGCCTCCTCGCCCAGCAACTCCTGCATCCGCCGCCTGAACGGGGGTGGAAGATTCAGCCCTTGCCTCTGTCCTCGGCCTCGAGTCCGTCGAGCAGGGCGGGCTGTTGGGCGGCCGTCCTGGCCCGCTTGGGCGCCGGTGCGGTCTCCGGGCCGCGTGTCTCGCGCACAGCACGCTCCTGAGTGTCAGGGACCGTCGCCTCATCCGGCTCGACAGCGCTCTCCTCGCGGCTGCCTACCTCTCCGAGCTGCTTGATCTCGTCGATGAAACGGTCGACCGAGTCGAAGTCGCGGTAAACGCTCAGGAACCGGATATAGGCTACGTCGTCGAGCTCCTTGAGGAATCTGAGGGTGCGGAGGCCGATCTCCTCGGAGGCGATCTCGGGCACCTGCACCTCGTCCTCGAACCCGTAGGCGAACTCACGCAGCTGCTTCTCGGTGACCGGCCGCTTGTTGCAGGCTATCCGCAGCTTGTCGAGCAACTTGTCCGGGTTGAACGCCTCGCGTCGTCCCGATCGCTTGCTCACCATCAGCGCCTCGAACTGGGCGCGTTCGTAGGTCGTGAAGCGGCGGTGACAGTTCTCGCAGTCGCGTCGACGCCGGATGGACGCCCCTTCATCCGAGGGACGCGAGTTGATGACGCGGGTGTTGCTGGAGGTGCAGTAGGGGCACTTCATCGGAAGCCAGGCATCAGCCGGGCAGCTCCCGCGGGAAAGCTACCTGGTCCTCGAACTCGTCCTCGCCTTCCTCGGTCTCCAGGTCCTCGAGGCCGTCGCCGGTCCCGTCGTCGTAGAGGCTCGCCTCCAGGTCGTCCTGGCGAACGGACGTATCGAGGGCAGCGCGTACCTCGGGCAGGAGCGATTCGACGACCTTGGGAGGCGGGGGCAGGTCGACGTAGAACTGTTGTCCCCGGAGTCCACCTGCCGTATCAGACCCCAGGAACATCACGCTCTCGATGAGGGCAGCATCGTGCCGCGGGTCGGACGCCGACCGCGATGGGATCACGACGTTGGTGCGGATCTGCTCGTAGCGGTCCCCGAAGCCGGCGACCATGCCCGTCAACGCCGAGCGAACGGCCACCATCTGGGGCTCCTCCGCGCTCTCGGGCGGCGCCACGAGGACCAGCCACCCCTCACGGAGCACCTGAGCGCACACCTTCAGAGTGAGGTAACTGCTCTTGATGTCCTCCTCGAGCAGTTCCATGAACTCGCTCTCCCCCAGCGTGTGGAAGGCGGTGTGGCTGCCGTAGGCGGCCACGTGGACGACCCCGTTCAGGTCCCCGAAGATCTCGTACACCTTGTGGAAGGCGTTGAGAACATCCATGTGGGTGGTCATGTCTGCCTGGATCGGTATCGCCTGACCGCCCAGCTCTTCGATCTCGGCGGCTGTCTTCGAAGCCAGGTCCACGTCGCGGTCGGCACACACCACGTCGTACCCGGCCTGGCCGCAGGCGAGGGCAACTGCCCTCCCGAAGCCCTGCCCGACGTTGGTAACGAGCACGACGCTGGCTGTACCCATGACGGCTAGGATACAGCCCTTCGTGAGAAGGTCACAAGTGATGCGGCGACCGGGAACCCGTGAACTCCGGTGAGCCGCCGGCGAGGACCCTGTGAAGAGCTTTATGGACGCCTGCAGGTGCCCGCCGGATAGAACAGAGCAGGGTGGCCGGCGGTTACTGGAGGGCACGAGTGTTTTCTAGAAAAGGCAAGGGAAGACGCGGCAACGAGCCGTTCACCTACATCCATGAGGGAACTGTCGTTCGCGGCGACCTGGAGGCGACAGGCAGAGTCCGCGTCCACGGCACCGTTCACGGCAACGTGACGGTCGAGGGCGTACTCGAGGTCGCTGCCGAGGGCAGCATCAAGGGCGAACGGGTCGAAGCGGAACAGGTGAGGATCCTTGGAACGGTCGAAGCGCTCGTCGCCGCTTCGGGCAAGGTCGAGATATGGCGTGGCGGCAGCTTGGATGGCGATGTCCGTGCTGCCTCGCTCGACATCGAGGAGGGCGCCAGCTTCACCGGTCGCAGCGAGATGCGTCCGGCAGGCGCGCGTCCTGCCCTGCCGCGTGCCAGCGACAGCGCCCCTGCCGAGGAGCAGCCGCAGGAGGTCGCCGTCTCCGAGGAGGGCCAGCCTGACAGCGTGAGCGACGACGAGCAGTTCCCAGACGCTTTGCGCTCGGCGCCGCCCGTGGAGCAGGTCTGAGGGTCTGATGGAAGCGGAAGCGCCGCTTCGCGTCGCTACGACGGCGTTAGAGTAGCTCGAAGCGGCCCCGAACGCTGAATCCGGCGTCGAGAACAGGGTCGCCACAGGCACCATGATAGGTTTGGAGAACTGATGGCACTGGAACGCTTCTTCCGCCGTAACCGGCCCACCAAGGGGGAAGACGACAACAGTCCTTCCGGGCTGTGGTTGAAGTGTGACGCGTGCGCTTCTCAGATCTACCGTAAGGATCTGGTGGCGAACCTCTACGTTTGCCCCGAGTGCCACTTCCACTATCGGATGCCTGTCGACGCCCGCATCGAACTGCTGGCCGACGAGGACAGCTTCGAGCAGTGGTCGGGACGGCTCGCTCCCCAGGATCCGTTGGAGTTCGTCGACACCGAGCCCTACCTGGACCGGATCGACCGGGTCCAGCAGAAGACGGGGCGTCAGGACGCTATCGTCACGGGCGGCGCCTTGCTGCACGGTGAGCCCGTTGCGCTTGCCGTGATGGACTTCTTCTTCAACGGGGGCTCGATGGGCTCGGTCGTCGGCGAAGAGATCGCTCGAGCTGCCGAACGGGCTGCCGACGAGGGGCGGAGCCTGATCGCCGTGACCGCGTCGGGTGGCGCCCGGATGCAGGAGGGCGCGCTCTCCCTCATGCAGATGGCCAAGACGACGGTCGCTCTCGATGCGCTCGCGCGTCGGCGGCTGCCGTACATCTCTGTCCTCACCGATCCCACGACCGGTGGTGTGACGGCGAGTTTCGCGACCCTGGGCGACCTGATCGTCGCGGAACCGAAGGCGCTCATCTGCTTCGCAGGGCCGCGGGTGATCCAGCAGACCATCAAGCAGGATCTGCCCGAGGGCTTCCAGCGCGCGGAGTTCCTGCTCAAGAAGGGGATGATCGACGAGGTCGTCGAGCGGAAGCGGCTGAAGGACCAGCTCGCTTCCTACCTTCAGCTTCTCCGCGGTGGACTCACCGCTTTCGCCAAGGAGGAATCCCATGGCGTTGCCGTTTGAGAAGCCGATCGAGGACCTCGAGGCGAAGATCAGCGACATGCGCAGCTACGCTCAGGAGCAGCAGATCGACCTGAGCGACGAGATCAGGTTGCTGGAGGAGCGGCTCACCCGGTTGCGGGCCGAGACGTTCGACAACCTCAGCCGCTGGCAGAGGGTGCAGGTGGCGAGGGCGCCGGGGAGGCCGACCGGGCTCGACTACCTCGTCAGCGTGTTCAGCGACTTCCAGGAGCTGCACGGCGACCGGACACTGGGCGATGATCCGGCGCTGGTGGCCGGGCTGGCCCGGCTCGACGGCCAGTCGGTGGTGGTCCTGGCCCAGCAGAAGGGCCGCGACACGAAGGAGAACATCCACCGCAACTTCGGCATGGCGCACCCGAGCGGCTACCGCAAGGCGATGCGGATGTTCGACTTGGCCGATAAGTTCGCTCTGCCCGTGATCACCCTCATCGACACGCCCGGGGCGTATCCCGGCATAGCCGCTGAGGAGCAGGGCCAGGCGTGGGTAATCGCCGAGGCGATCCAGCGGATGAGTCGCCTGCGGGTGCCGGCCATCAGCGTCGTCATAGGCGAGGGGGGTTCGGGCGGAGCCCTCGCCATAGGCGTTGCCAACAGGGTCCTGATATTGGAGAACGCAATCTACTCGGTGATAAGTCCTGAGTCGTGCGCGGCGATCCTCTGGCGTGACGCCGCGGAGGCACCACGGGCAGCCGAGGCGCTCAAGCTCACCGCCCGCGACCTCTTGAAGCAGGGCGTCGTGGATAGGGTGATCGAGGAGCCGGTAGGCGGCGCTCACAAGGATCCGGCGGGCGCCATGAAGCGCGTGGCCGCGGTGCTCCGCGAAGAGCTGGACGGCTTGCAGGAGATGCTCCCCGATCAGCTGGTCTGCGACCGCAGTGAGCGGTTCAGGAAGCTGGGGAGCTTCAAGGAACTGTCGTCCTGAGGGCGCAGCTGGTCAGCCTGCCGCCACTCGGAGCTCGGCGAGGTTGCGGGCGATGCTCCCCTGCTCGTTGAAGATCGCGCTGCCCGCGACCAGAATCTGAGCCCCGGCTTCCACGGCGCCGGCGGCGGTCGATCCGTTCATGCCGCCGTCCACTTCGATCGTGCAGGCCGGGTTGAGTTCATCGCGCCACTCCGCGAGCTTCGCCAGGCGGCCCAGGGCTCCCCGGATGAAACTCTGACCACCGAAGCCCGGGTTGACGCTCATGACGAGCGCCAGGTCGAGGTCGGGCAGCGCCTCGCCAAGCACCTCCAGCGGCGTGAGGGGGTTGACCGCGAGGCCGGCGCCAGCACCCGCATCGTGGATCATCTGCAGAGCCCGGTGGACGTGGGGCGTAGCTTCGGCATGAACGGTGATGTTGGTCGCTCCGGCAGCAGCGAACGCGTCGATGTAGCGCTCGGGCTCGACGATCATCAGGTGCACGTCGAGTGGCAGCTCGGTCGAGCGGCGGCAGGCCTCGACGATGAGCGGTCCGATGGTGATGTTGGGGACGAACCGACCGTCCATGACGTCGACGTGGATGAGATCGGCGCCGGCCGCCTCGGCCTCGCGTATCTGTTCGCCCAAGCGGGAGAAGTCGCAGGAGAGGATGGAGGGGGCGATCTTCACCGGCACGGCTGAGTATACGGGCTGTCGGACGACCGGTGAACTGCGCGAGGGAGGCCGGGGCCGAGGAGCGTCGTTGCGAAGCGGGCTCTAACCGAGCGCAATCCGGGCGATAGCGGAACGGCCGGCTCGGTGAGCCGGCCGCCACGACGTTGCCAGCCGCTGCTAGGCTACCGCCGTCACCGCGTCCAAAGCCTTCGCGAAGGCGCGCTCCATCTTCTGGAGGCCCTCTTCGAGTTCGCTGTCGCTCAGGTTGATGGGGGGCAGAAGCCGGATCACGTTCCCGTAGGTTCCCGTGGGCAACAGGATGAGCCCATCCTCGCGAGCTTCAGCGGCGATGGCTTCGACCGCTTCCTTGTTGGGCGCTTTCTCCTCGCCCTGCACGAGTTCGATGCCGATCATCGCTCCGGGACCCCGGACGTCGCCGATCTGGCTCCAGCGGCGCTGCCAGTCGCGGAACCTCGCGGTCGCCTTCCGGCCGATCTCTGCCGAGCGGGCCAGCAGGTCTTCGTTCTCGATCACCTCGAGGGTGGCGAGCGCCGCAGCGCAGCTGGTCGGGTTGCCGCCGAACGTAGAGCCAAGCATCCCGGGCTTGATTTCGTCCATGATCTCCGCCTTGCCTACGACGGCCGAGAGCGGGAACCCGGAGGAGAGGGCTTTCGCGGTGGTGACGAGGTCGGGCTCGAGCCCGTAGTGGTCGACAGCCCACCACCTTCCGGTACGACCGATACCGGCCTGGACTTCGTCGTCGATCCAGAGCGCGCCGATCTTGCTGGCGTAGTCACGGAGGCCACTCAGGAAGCTGCGCGGCGCAGGGATGAAGCCGCCCTCGCCGGCGACCGGTTCGATGAGGAAGGCTGCTACCTCACTCTCGCCGACGGTGGTCGAAACCATGTCGATGAGCAGTTCGAGGGCCCGCCGGCCGGTTTCCTCCTCGTCCGCGGCGCCCCACGGATTGCGGTAGGCGTACGGGTAGGGCGCGCGGTAGATCTCGGCGGCGCGCGGGGCGAAGCCCGCCTTGTACGGTTCGGCCTTCCCGGTGAGCGAGAGCGCCATGTGAGTGCGGCCGTGGAAGGCGTGGGTGAAGGCTACGATGCCCGGGCGGCCGGTGTAGGCGCGAGCGATCTTGACGGCGTTCTCCACCGCCTCGGCGCCGGAGTTCACCAGGAAGGTCTTCTTCGGGGTGTTGCCCGGCGCTATCTGGTTCAACTTCTCGGCCAGTTGGATATAGGTCTCGTTCATCGCTACCGCGAAGCAGAGGTGCTGGAACGTCTCCGACTGCTTCCGCACGGCCTCGAGCACTCGTGGATGGGAGTGGCCGAGGTTCATGACCGCGATCCCCGCCGACCAGTCGAGGTACTTCTTGCCGTCCGCGTCCCAGACGTAGGAGCCCTCTGCCCGTTCGGGATAGAACGGGTGGACGCTGTACGCGGCCGGCGCTACCGCCTTGGCGCGACGCTGCGCTAGTTCCTGGTTGCTCATCTTCGCCTCCTACGCTGCCCCTGCCTGTAATTCGAAGCATATCACGGACCCTCGCCTACGATTGGCAGGAGAAATCACGCCAGAGCCTGCAAAACGTAGGCCGGGGCGGCCGGTACTCGATCGGCGTCGGACCGGTAGCATTAGCCATGCGCGTCGTAGTCGGGGCCCAGGAAGGCGGGAACGAAGAGGTCGCCCGTGAGTTGGCGGAACGGCTCGGTCTGGAACTGGTGCCTGACGACGAAGCCCCGGCGGAGGCGCTCGTACTGGCTTGCACCCGCTCGGGACTGCTGTTGCGGGAAACCGGGCCCCGAGCGGCCGGCCCTCTGCGGGTCGCCTTCCGCAGCGGGCGCGGCCCGGCCCTGCTGAGCCGTGCCACCCTCGCCGGCCGCCGGGAGGTCGAGACGATCATCGACGCCACCGCTGGCCTCGGGGCAGACGCTTTCGCGATGGCCGAAGCCGGAGCCAGAGTCGACCTGATCGAACGCTCACCGGTGGTCGCTGCACTCCTCGCCGACGGCCTCGAGCGAGCGACTCGCGACCCGGCGCTGGCCCCCACCGCCCGACGGATGACGCTGCACGTGGGCGAGGCGTCCCGGCTGCTGCCCAGGCTGGCGCCCGCTCACGTCGTCCACCTCGACCCGATGTACCCGACGAGCGGGCGGGAGGGCGGCAAGGCCAAGGAGATGCGGATACTCAGGCGACTCCTGGGCGACGACCTCGACGCGCCCGAGCTGCTAGCGCTGGCAAGGAGCTCGGCGACGAAACGGGTGGTCGTCAAGCGGCCGCTCAAGGCGCCACCGCTTGCGGGCGAGGAACCGTCGGGCAGCCTGCGGGGCAAGACGGTCCGCTACGACCTCTACGCCCCCGCTGCGAAATCTTCAACTGGTGCGCAGCGTGACTGAGGTTACAAGCGAAGGAGGCAGAGCGTGCCGAGCCGACCTTCTGACGGCGACCCGCCGGTCACCACGAACGTTGGCCTGGAACGGTCGGGCGGCGTGCTACTGCGAGATGCTACCGGGAGTAGTGCAAGCGAAGTCGACCGGGCAGCAGGCGATGCGGTCGCCTGGCGGACTGGAAGGGATGAGATGAGCGCGACCAACGTCGAGACCATAGCCGTGATCGGCGCCGGCACCATGGGCGGAGGCATAGCTTCGGTCTGCCTGTCGGCAGGCTTCGAGGTGCGCCTGTTCGATCCGAACCGTCAGGCTCTCGACCTGGCGGGGAAGAGG
The DNA here is from genome assembly GCA_036381595.1 of Trueperaceae bacterium. NCBI lineage: Bacteria > Thermotogati > Deinococcota > Deinococci > Trueperales > Trueperaceae > Trueperaceae bacterium. The sequence goes on from DASVCN010000009.1 coordinate 13,348, forward strand.
ATCGCCAAGCGACTCGAATCGGACGAGTCTGCCGGCTCCGCTGAGAACCTCGACGTGCACTACCAGCTGGAGGGTGCGGTCGAGGGTTGCGACCTGGTGATAGAGGCCGTTCCCGAGAAACTCGACCTGAAACGCGAGGTGTTCGGGCGCTGCGATTCGGTGGCCCCACCTCACGCCATCCTTGCCACCAACACCAGCGAGCTGTCGGTGACGGCGATAGCAGGAGCGACGAAGCGGCCGGCCCAGGTAGTGGGCATGCACTGGTTCAACCCACCGGAGCGGATGCGCCTCATCGAGATGGTCCGGGCAGTTCAGACCTCGAAACAGACGGTCCAGACGGTCATGGCCGTAGCCGAGCGCTGCGGGAAGACGACCGTGCTGGTGAAGGACCGGCAGGGGTTCGTGACCACCAGGGCGCTGGCGGCGCTCCTGACCGAAGCGATGCGGATGCTGGAGGAGGGAGTGGCCACCAAGTCCGATATCGACACGGCAATCAAGCTGGGTCTCAACCATCCCATGGGGCCACTCGAGTTGGCCGATTACGTGGGCCTGGACACGATGCTCTTCATTGGCGAATCGATGACCGAGGCGCTCGGCGAGCGCTTCCGGCCACCGCAGACGCTCCGGAAGATGGTAGAGGCCGGACGACTGGGCCGCAAGAGCGGAGCCGGGTTCTACGACTACGGCAAGAGGCGGGACTGAATGGAGAAGCCTCCCCGAGAGGGAGGCTCCGTGGCTGGCCCACAGGGATTCGAACCCCGACCGTCCGGACCAAAACCGGATGTCCTGCCATTAGACGATGGGCCATCGAACCGCGGACGCTAGTGGAGTCGCCTCCCTCTCGTCCGCGGTGCGCTCGTTGGCTGGCCCACAGGGATTCGAACCCCGACCGACCGGACCAGAACCGGTTGTCCTGCCATTAGACGATGGGCCAACAAAGCGACGACCAGTGTATGGGGCTTCGGGAGGGCCCGTCAAGGGCGAGTGAGACGGCTTTCGTGCTCGCGAGCGGGACGCCCCGTATGACCGCCAGCGCCTCGACTTCGCCGGGCACGCTACCCGGCCGCGACATCGAGCCTGCCATCGCTCGTCGGTCGCCGGAACCCGGGCCGTACGGGCACCGCGAACGTCTGCGACGACTGGCGTGCCGGAATCTGCTGCGATATACTTCCTTCCGCTGTCGCGCCTGGAAGCCGGCAGTATCGAGGAGAGGTGCCGGAGCGGTTGAACGGGACGGTCTCGAAAACCGTTGTATCCTCACGGGTACCGTGGGTTCGAATCCCACCCTCTCCGCCAAGAGAAGAAGAACGTGCAGGCGTCGCGAAAGCGGCGCCTCAACTGTGAGGCACATGCGGGGTAGCATCGGGGTCGAGTCCAGGAGGCATCATGGAGCAAGTACGCGTCATCGACCACCCGCTCGTGCAGCACAAACTGTCGATCCTCCGCGACCGTGACACCGCCGTTCGCGACTTCCGGGCCCTGTGCACCGAGGTGAGCATGCTCATGGCCTACGAGGCGATGCGCGACCTGCCGCTCGACGATGCGGTCGTTCAGACGCCTGTCGCCCCCGCCCAGGTGAAGCGGCTGACCGGGAAGAAGCTGGCCCTGGTAGCGATACTGCGAGCAGGTTTGGTGATGGTCGACGGGCTCCTGACCCTTGTGCCCAGCGCCCGCGTTGGGCACATCGGGCTCTACCGCGACCCCGAGACGCTGAAGCCGGTCGAGTACTACGAGAAGCTGCCGTCGGACATCGACGAGCGGGATGTGTTCCTGCTCGACCCGATGCTCGCGACGGGTGGCTCCGCGGCCGCCGCCATCACCATCCTGAAGAACCTCGGCGCGCGCCGGATCCGGCTTCTCTGCATCCTCGGCGCACCCGAAGGGATCGCCGCCGTCCACGGCGAGCACCCCGACGTAGAGATCATCCTCGCGGCCAGGGACGAGCGCCTCAACGACCATGGCTATATCGTTCCCGGCCTCGGTGACGCCGGAGACCGGATCTACGGGACCCGCTAACACCTGGACCTTCGGGATAGCCCGTGATGAGCGTCATATGTCGCATTTCCTGCTCATCGCCCTACGTAGAATGTGAGTTGTGCCAGAGAACACCGTCGAGATCGCGCCACTCGTTTTCTGCTCCTTCGCCGTCGCCCTGGTCGTCGTCTCGTTGGCGGTTCCCTGGGTCCGTGATTTCGCCTTGCGCATAGGTGCCTTCCAGAACGGTGGCGCCAGCCACGGCGAGGGGAAGCGGATCCACTCCGGCAACGTTCCCAACATCGGCGGGATCGCCATCTTCGGCGGCTTCCTCATCGCGCTCCTGGTGGGTAGCCTGGTGCGGCCGGCGCTGCTCGATGCCTACCGGGTAGAACTGCTCGCCATCGTCCTCGGCGGCAGCCTGATGGTGCTGGTGGGCTTCATCGACGACATGTGGGAAGTTCCGCCGGCCATGCGCCTGGCCAGTCAGTTCCTGGCCGCCGGCGTACTCGTCGTCAACGGGGTGAAGATCGAGTTCGTGACCGACTACTTCGGCGCCGGGAAGTACCTGTTCATGCCCGACGTGGTGGCCGTCGCCATCACTCTTCTCTGGGTCGTCGGCTTCACCAACGCCTTCAACTTCATCGACGGCCTCGACGGTCTATCGTCGGGTATCGCCGCCATCTCCTCGCTCAGTCTGCTTGCGGTAGCACTCCAGTTCCCCGACCGGGGCGCAGCCATCCTGCTCCTCGCCTCGCTCGCGGGCGCGGCGCTGGGCTTCCTGCGTCACAACTTCAATCCAGCGAAGATAATCATGGGAGATTCCGGAGCGTACATGCTGGGCTACGTCCTCGCGGCGGTGAGCGTGCTGGGCGCTCTCAAGGTGACGGCCGCCGTTACCGTGGCGGCACCAATACTCATCCTCGCGGTGCCGGTACTCAACATCACCCAGGTGACCCTCCGCCGGCTCCGTCGGGGGGTGAGCCCATCGCTCGCCTCGAACGACCACCTCCACGATCTCATCCGCGAGCGCAGCGGTTCGCAGAGGGTCACCGTGATGGTTCTCTGGTTCGCCACCCTGGTCCTGGGGGCGCTGGGCATGATCCTCTCCAGCACGCCTCCGGCGATCATGTATCTGACCGTGGCAACTACCGTTCTGCTGATAGCCGGAGCCAGCCTGGTGCGACTCATCGAGGTGAGGCTCGAGCGTGAGGTAACCGGTACGTGACGGTCAAGCGGGTGTGTGTCGCCTTCGGCACCCGACCAGAAGCGAACAAGATGGCGCCGGTGGTTTTCGGGCTGCGCGAGCAGCCGGGCCTCGAACCTGTCGTGCTCGTCACCGGGCAGCATCGGGAGCAGCTCGATGGCAGTCTCAGGCTCTTCGGCCTGCAGCCCGCCGCCGATCTCGCGGTGATGACCAGCAGGCAGACCCTGCCCGAACTGATAGCCCGTATCGTGCCGCTGGCGGCCCAGAAACTGCGGGAGTTGCGTTGCGACTACGTGCTGGTGCACGGCGACACCCTCACAACCTTCGCCGTTGCGCTGGCGGCCTTCTACGAAGGTATCCCCGTGGCGCACGTCGAGGCGGGTCTGAGATCGTTCGACCTTGCCCAGCCGTTCCCCGAAGAGGCCAACCGCCGCCTCACCGACGTCCTCACCGACCTCGACCTGCCGCCCACGCCGCTGGCAAGGCGGAATCTGCTGGCCGAGGGGAAGAGCGACGAGCGGATGGTCGTAACCGGCAACACCGCCGTCGATGCCGTCGAATTCGCCCGCTCCCGGGCCAGGCTCCCCGGGCATGTACCGTGCGACCGGCTGGTGGCGGTGACGATGCACCGGCGAGAGAACCTGCCGGTGATGAGGGATCTGGCGGGAGCGCTCGCCAACGTGGCCCGGGCCAACCCCGAGCTCACCTTCGTCTATCCGGTGCACCTCAATCCGGCCGTACGTGAAGCGGTTCGGCCACAGCTGTCGGGTCTCGACAACGTGATCCTGGACGACCCCTGGGACTACCTGTCGATGCTGGCCCTGCTCGACCGTTCAGAACTGGTGATAACCGACTCGGGCGGCATACAGGAGGAGGGGACGGCGCTGGGAGTCCCCGTGGTAGTGCTGCGGAACGTCACGGAGAGACCGGAAGGGGTCGATGCGGGCGCCCTCGTACTGGCCGGCAATGAGCCTCGCCGGGTGGAGGAGATCGTCTCAGCACTGCTGGCCGATCCGGAACGGCGCGACGCCATGCGCAAGCGCGAGAACCCGTACGGCGACGGGAGGGCCGGGAGCAGGATCGCAGCGGCGGTCGCTTGGCGCCTCGGCCTGGCAGACCGGCCGGCGGACTGGCGCTGAGGGCGACGAAACCCGAACCGCGGTTGAGGACCAGCGAAGGATAGAAGGAAGTTCGCCGTCGAGAGCCGGTGATAGAATCTGCGCCGTGACCGAGCATCGGCTCAGCTCCCGCCGTCCCCTGCCAGCCTCGCTGCAGGAGGGGGAGCGGCACGTGAGGACCTGGCCCGGCACCGCGGTCATGGGCATCCTCAACGTCACGCCCGACAGCTTCTCGGACGGCGGCGCCTACGCCGATCATCAGGCGGCCATCGAGAGGGGCGTCGCGATGGCCGAGCAGGGGGCGCTCTTCGTCGATGTGGGCGGCGAGTCGACCCGGCCGGGGGCAGAACCGGTCACACCCGAGGTCGAGGCCGAGAGGGTCGTGCCCGTAGTGGAGGCCTTGGCGCAGAAGACCGAGGCGATCATCAGCATCGACACCTGCAAGGCCGAGGTAGCCCGGTGCGCTCTGGAAGCTGGCGCTCACCTCGTCAACGATGTGACTGGCCTGCGGAACCCGTGGCTGGTCGAGCTCTGCGCCGAGTTCGGCGTACCGGCCGTGATAATGCACATGCAGGGTGAACCGCGGACGATGCAGCGGCAACCGCACTACGACGACGTGGTCGTCGAGGTCGGTGGCTTCCTGACCGAGGCTGCGGAGCGGGCCCTGCAGGCGGGCCTGCCGGACCTGTTCATCGACCCCGGCATCGGTTTCGGCAAGACGCCGGAACACAACCTGGAGCTGCTGCGAGCCCTACCCCTCCTGATGGCGCAGGGCATGAAGGTTCTGGTGGGCGGCTCCCGCAAGAGCACCATCGAGTACCTGGCCGGCCCCAGCCGTCCGGCCGACAGGGATCCCGGCTCTATCGCCCTCCACCTCCACGCCGCGAGCTGCGGAGCCGCCGTAGTGAGGGTTCACGATGTCGCCGGACATGTCCAGGCGCTGGCGGTATGGGAGCGTCTGCGTGAGTGAAGGGAAGATAGTACTCCTGGGCATGGAGTTCCACGCGCACCACGGAGCGCTCGACGAGGAGGCGACACTGGGGGCGCGCTTCACGGTAGACCTCGAACTCGCCCTCGACCTTCCTGCGGAGGACGTGCTCGATGCGACGATCGACTACGCGCGGGTCTACGGGGCGGTGCAGCAGGTGGTCACCGGTTCCCGGCACTATCTGATCGAGTCGCTCGCCGCGATCATCGCCGAGAAGCTGCTGGCCGCGGAACCGCTGCTCGACGCGCTGCTGGTGCGGGTCCACAAACCCCATGCGCCTCTCCCCGGGGTGGTCCGCGACGTGTACGTGGAAGTGCGGCGCGAGCGCCAGAGTTGACCCCTCCATTGGCGCTCGTGGCGCTCGGCAGCAACCTCGGCGATCCCGCGGCGAGATTGCGGGCTGCCCGTTCCGACCTGGCCGAACTGGGTCGCATCGCGAGAAGCTCGAGCATCTACCGCACCGCACCGGTCGGTGGTCCTCCTGGTCAACCCGACTACCTGAACGCGGTGGTGGCCCTCGAGCCGAGACTCGGCCTCGCGGAGCCGCGGTCGCTGCTCGGCGCGCTACATGAGATCGAGCGTCGTCACGGCCGGCTGCGCCGGTTGCGATGGGAGGCACGAGTACTCGACCTGGACCTCCTGGCGTTGGATGAACTCGTCAGAGAGGAGCCGGAAATCACGCTCCCGCACCCGCGCATGATGGAACGCTCCTTCGTGCTCGTTCCCCTCTGCGAAGCAGTGCCCGAATGGCGCCACCCGCTCACCCGGGAGAGCGCCTGCGAGGCCCTCGCGCGACTCCCGATGGAGGGGATCGAACGCACCGTCCTCGGCTGGGGCGACAGCCGGGCGCGTCGCGCCGAGACGTAAGAAACGAGACGTAAGAAACGAGATGTAGGGACCGAGGCGGATAGCGTTACGGGCCCTGGCAGGGGGGCGCCAGGGTCACGCGGTAGACTCCGCTGTATGCGCGTTTTCGCCATCGCCGACCCTCATCTCTCGCGCGCCGACCCGAAACCGATGACGATATTCGGACCAGGCTGGGAGGGGCATCCCGAGGCCTTCTTCGAAGGCTGGCGGGAGGAGGTCACGAGCGACGAAGACCTAGTGCTGATTCCCGGCGACCTCTCCTGGGCGCTCAAGCTGGAGGACGCCCTGCTCGACCTCCGGGACATAGCGGACCTGCCGGGCCGCAAGGTGATCCTGAGGGGCAACCACGACTACTGGTGGCCGTCGGTTTCGAAGTTGCGCGCCGCCCTGCCAGCCACGATGCGGGCGATACAGAACGACGCCCTCGAGATGGACGGGCTAGTGATCGCCGGTACCCGCGGTTGGGTGTGCCCCGGCAGCCACGGGTTCTCCGAACAGGACGAGAAGATCTACCGGCGCGAACTCGAGCGGCTGAGACTCTCGCTGACAGCGGCCCGCAAGCTCGGCGGCGACGCGTTCGTGGTGATGCTCCACTTCCCCCCGGTCAATTCCAGGCTCGACCCCTCAGGGTTCACGGAGCTGCTGCTCGACGCGGCTCCCGATGCGGTCGTATTCGGCCACGTCCACGGTGAGCCTGCCGAGAAGGTTGTACCCGACCTTCCCGGCATCGCCGTGCACTTCGTCGCGGCCGACGCCCTCGGGTTCCGGCCGCGACTGGTGATGGAGTTGTGATCAGAAGCTGGCGCTGCTGTTGTCGTTCGCCTGGTGGGGCAGGAGCTTGGTGGCATCCTCGCCGAAGCGGTGGTAGTGAGTGATGGCGTCCTGGCCCTTCTCCCACGAGAGGCAGACGACCTCGGCGCCCAGCTGACTGGGGAAGTCGACGACGCCGGACTCGACATCCTTGATGTGAACCCCCATCCGATCCAGTTCGGCCTTCACCGAGTGCAGCCCATTGATGAGGAAGGCGATCTCCTGGGCGCAGTTCCTGGCGTCGACCGAGATCGGATCGAGCTTGCCGAGTCGTTCCTTGAGGATGGCGATATCGCGTGCGGCGTCCTGCATCTCGCCGAGCAGCCGGTCTACGGTCGGGATCATGTCGGTGGCTTCCGCGAGCGTAAAGAGTCGGTACATCAGCTCATCCGTCCTTTCGTCACCGAGCGTACCTCCGAAGCGCTCGACGACCTGTCTCTATTTATACAAAAGTTGAGCGACGCCGACTAAGATTTTGATGAAGCACGCTTCACTTTCCGCCACTTCACGCGTCTGGATCGCGAAACGGACAGTACGTGTGGTTTGATTAGGGCTCCGGGCCGACCACCGGTCTGCTCGTTCCGAACGGTCCCCGGGGCAGAGGACCGGCCGATCCGATCGCCGGCGCTGGAAGTCTCTCCGGCGCCCGTCGTCGTTCGCAGGCGCCCGCTGCCGCGGAGGAAGGAAGATCGATGAAGACGCTTGGCCTCGACCTGGGTGGCACGAAGATAGCTGCCGCGGTCGTCCTCGATGGCAAGGTGCTCGAAGGTGAGCGTTGCGACACGCCCCGGAGCGGGTTCGATGCCGTGCTCGACGCCTTGGCCGGCCTGGCCCAGGGGCTGCTCGAGCGGCACCCGGAAGTGACCGCGGTGGGGATAGGCTCCCCGGGACCGCTCGACTACGAGCAGGGGCTCGTGCTGTTCGCGCCGAACATACCCGGCATGGAGGGAGCCCCGCTCGTTCCCGGGCTCGTCGAGCGTCTCGCCATGCCGGTCGTACTCGAGAACGACGCCAACGCCGCCGGTTACGCCGAGCACCTCTACGGGGCGGCTAGGGACCTCGAGACGAGCATCTACATGACGATCTCGACAGGCATAGGCGGGGGTCTTTTCATAGGCGACAGGGTGATCCGCGGCGCTCACGGCCTGGCGGGGGAGATAGGCCATACCGTCATGCTTCCCGGTGGGCCCATCGACGGAGACGGACACCACGGGACGCTCGAGGCCCTGGCGGCGGGTCGCGCCATCGCCCGCGAAGGCTCGTACGCCTACGGTGTCGCCATCACCACGGAAGAGGTGTTCGAACGCGCCCGCGCCGGGGAGCGAAAGGCGCTCGCCATCGTCGACAACGCCGCCCGCTTCACGGGGATGGGCATCGCCAACCTGGTGAAGGTTTTCGACCCGGAAGGCTTCGTGATCGGCGGGGGCATGAGCCAGGTGGGCGATTTCTATCTCGACCGCATCCGCGCAGCCGCCGAGGCCTACCTCGTCGGCTACCCGGTGCCCGAACTGCGCAAGGCGAGCCTGGGGACGGCAGCGGGGGTCATCGGCGCGGCAGCCGTAGCTGGCAAGGAGTCGGGAACCGGCTAGCGGCAGCGGCGGCTAGAGGACGGCGATACGCCGCACCACGACCAGCGAGCCGTCGAGAACCCCCTCGACGTAGACGCGTGCGCCCGGTTCGAGCCGGGCAGGGGGATGCTCCCGTGCGAGCGACAGCCTCACCTCGCGGCCGTCCTCCAGCAGTGCGGTGGCGTATGGGAGAGAGATCGAGCCGATGCGACCGGCGAAAGCCGTCTGCACCGCTGCAGTGGGAGCCGGGCAGCAGGCGATGAGGACCAGGGTGAGGCCGAGGAGCGGCCAAAGCTTGCGCACTAGTGCGGCTCCCCGTCGGTGTCGTCGACCGCGGCGACCGCTTCCCGCTCCCTGAAGTCGGGGTTGGCGACGACCTCGGGGGGGCGGGGGTAGGTAGCGGAGTCGACGGTGAGCCTGGCGAAGTCCGGGTCGCCGGCACGCTCCTTCCATACCCGCGGCTTGGCCGGGATCCCTAGCCCGATGACGTGCGGTGCGAGGTCTCTCGTGGCCAGCGCCATCGCCCCCAGCATACTGTCGTCCGAAAGCACCGTCCCGGCCAGGACGGTCGCGTGGTAGGCGACCCGGACCCCCCTGCCTATGACGGTGCGCCTGAGCCTGACGTCGCTCGACTCAAGAGTGTCGTGAGTGTGGGAGTAGATGTTGGCGTAGTCCGAGATCGAACAGCCGTCGTGGAGCTCGACGCCGCCTATGTCGTCGATGAACACGTGCCGGTGGACCACGACGTCGTCGCCGGCCTCGATGTTGTACCCCACCGACACCTCGACGTTCTGGAAGATCTTCAGGTTGCGGCCGGCTCGGGCGAAGATCCGTTCGGCCAGCAGCCGCCTCAACGGGATGCCGGTGGCCAGGGATTGCCCGAGCGGCGTGCCGTCGATGCACTTCCACAACCAGAGGAGCGGCTTGACGGCGGCGAACTTCTTGGCGTCCGTGACGACGTAGCGCTCGGCCTCGAAGGTGACGTTCCGGGGGTCGAGCGCCAGGGCCGCCATCGGCGCCACCTCCGACAGCTCGTCGAACGACCGTGCGTGCATCACCTGCGAGATGATCTCCCGCACGACCTCGTTACGGTCGAGGGTCGGGTCGTCTATCCGCTCGCCGAGCTCTCCCAGGAACCGGCGTATCTGGCGGTCGGCCGACTCCGGGAGCTCCTTGGGTATCAACCAGGGCATCTGGTCCTCATGGAGTTACCTTAGCCCTGCCCGGAGCCGGCCCCGGGTAACGCCTGCTACCCGTATGGGCCGCCGCCGACGGGCCCCCGCTGCACTATCCGACTGATCCCCATCACCGGATCGCCCAAGAGCTCGAGTGGCCTGCCCAGCAGAGCCGACGCGTCGCGCGAGAGCACGGCCGGTAGCGGTGCCAGCTCGGCGGCGTGAAGGAGCAGAGGGCGGGGCGGCGGCATCAGTTCCCCGGACGCCGACAGCCTCGCCCACACCGAGTCGAAAGACCAGGAGGCGCTCCAGTTGCGCTTGAGGCCAAGCAGCGCTCCCCTGGCCCCGGATACGGTGATCCCGTCTTCCCCCGGCCGCCGTATCCGCAACTCGTCCGGCAAGCCCTCGATGGCCGCGTAGAAGGCGTCTATGAACTCGTCGAGCAGGTAGTGGCCGTAGACGGTGGCCTCTGCCGCGGGTGCCAGATCTTCGATGTCCTCGTCATCAGGGAAGCCGAGGTTCACGCCGCTGAAGCGCTCCTGCAGCCGCTCACCCAGGTTGTTCAGACGGTAGAACTCCGCTTCGACTTCGGGCGGAACCACGATGATCGTGGCCACCGGCAGGCCGCACTGGGCCAGCGTGGCCAGGTCCTCCACCTCCCTGTCGAGCTCGCCGGACCTCCCGGCGAACTGGCTCAGGGCCACCGTCGCGGGGCTGCTCACAGGCCGGAGTCTAGCAGCCCGACTCGCGCGGGGACCGTCGTCGAAAGCATCTCATCGGCCTCCTGGGACCGGTGCTAGACTTCCCGGGTGACAGGCCTGCAACAGTTCAAAACCCTCCGTGTGAGGTGGCGCCTGGGGTTGCTGGCGGCAGTCGTGCTCGTGATCCTGGGACTCGCCTCGAGCGCCGCGGTGCGCTACCTGAGGGTCGACGAGGTGCGTCTTCCCGACCTGCGAGGGATGCCGTACGCCGAAGCCGTCGAACTGCTTCGGGAGAACGAGCTCGATCCGGTGACCTACCCCGATAACGTAGCCGACCTGCCCGTGGAGGTGGTCACCAGCCAGACGCCCCCGGCGGGCTCCGTGGTGCGCAAGGGACGCAACGTGTCCATCGGCGTCAACCGGCCGCCCGAGGCCGCCCGTGCACCGGTACTGGTCGGCCTTACGCTCGACCAGGCGACGCGCACGGTCCGGGACGTCAACCTCTCCCTCGACAGCGTGACCTACGCCCACAGCAGTCAGCCACCGGGTCTGGTGATGAGTCAGCTGCCGGAACCGGGCGACACGGTGGGCCGGGGCGAAGGCCTCGCCATCGTCGTCTCGCGGGGCCCTCAGATCTCGACCGTGACCATGCCCGACCTGAGCGGGATGTCTGTCGAACAGGCACGCGAGCTGCTCTTCGACATGGGCCTTCGCAGCGTACAGGCGGTGCCCGCCGGAGTGAGTTTCGACGCTCCCGGCTCGGTCACGAGCCAGGAACCGACGGCGGGAAGCGAGGTCGCCGTGAGCACGCCCGTCCTTCTCGGGGTGAGGCTCTCGGCCCGGCGGGTAGTACCGGTACCGGGCGTCGTAGGCCGGGAGGCACAGCTGGCCGAACGGATGCTGCGCGCCGCCGGGCTGCAGGTGGGCCACGTGCGCTACGTGGACGACCCGGCACTGCCGAGCGGAACGGTCGTCGAGGTGAAGCCCGATGGCTACACCCTCAGGGGTTCTCCGGTGACCCTGACCCTCAACGCCGCGCAAGGCAGTTTCGACGACCTGGCCGGCCAGGATGACGATCTCGACGCGCTCTTCGGGGACGAAGTCGCAGAGGAACCGAACGACGGCCGCAACGGCGAAGCGCGGTTCACGCGCGCGGGTGGCGACGAGGGAGACGAGGCGGCCGAACTGGCGGGGCTGGAGCCGACCGGGAGGCGGATCTCGGTGACTTTCGATCCGGCCACCCTGGGCGTTCGCTCCCTCCTGGAACGGGATTACGACCTCCGCCTGGTAGTCCAGGACGACAACGGGGAACGCACCGTGATCGACCGAAGGGTCCGCGCCGGGGAACCGGTATCCGCTGTCGTTCTCGTCGAGGGCGACGCCCTGCTGCAGACCTATATAAACGGCGTCTTCTTCCAGGCCTGGCGCCCCTGATGGCGACGGCGGGAACGCCGACCTAGTGGGAATCTTCGCTGCGAGCCCTGGGGACCCCCGCGAGACTGTAAGGACTGGTGGCGTGGCGGCTGACGGGCAGCGAGCGCGCTTACACGAGGAGGAAATCGGTGGCTGAGGTCGACATCTCACCGCTCGCGAAGCGGTTGGCCGAAGAGAACAACGTGAACTGGCGCGCCCTTAGCGGCAGTGGTGAGGATGGCAGGATCGTCGAGCGAGACGTGCTCGACTACCTCGCCCGGGTGATGGCGGGTGAGGAAGCGCCCGACCCCACACCGGAACCGCTTCCCGATGGCATGCAGGCGTGGCCGGACGGCGCGCCGCCAACGGGCGGCACGGCTGCAGAGGCGTCCCGCGACGAACGTTCGAGCGCGCCGAGCGGGGGTGACGACGACCTCCTCGAGGTCGAGAGCGCCGATGCGGGCTCGCCCGGCGGCAGCTCCGACGACTGGTCGCAGGGTGAGTGGGGCGCTGACGATTGGGGAGCAGCGCCCGCGAACGAGAGCGGCGAAGACGACGACGTCTTCAGCGGCTTGAACGACCTGGGCGGGGACGCGGGGCGCGAGGACGACGAGGGCGGCTTCGACTTCGGCGGCGCCGACGATCATCGTTCCTTCGAGTTCGGCAGGGAGAACGAGGGGCAGGCGTACGGCCTCGCTGGGGACTCCGGGGAGGGCGGTGATTTCGACTTCGGGACCGAGTCGTCCGACGATGACCGGTCGGTTTTCGACACCTCGTCGATGGAACCGCCCATAGACGAAGGTATCTTCGTGTTCGACGACGAGGAGCCCGTGCAGTCCGGCGCTGCGCCGGAAAGCGCGCCGAACCCCGCGGCGGCTGAGCCCGAGCCGGCAGCTGGCGCGCGCGGGAGCGAGCCGGCCCAGGAGACACGGTCGGCCGAGGTAGCCGACGATTTCGACTTCGTCGCCGAGGGGACCGAGGATGAAGCCGGCGAAGAAGGCGAGGCCGGTTACGACGAAAGGACGGTCGGCGCTGCGGCCGGGAGCGACACGGAACACACCCCCTGGGAAGGGATGGGCGCGACCGCAGCGGAGGTAGAGGACGACGTGGCGACGGCCGAGCGCGCCGGGGAGAGCCACTGGACGCCGGCCGAACCAGGGGCGATGGAGCTGGCTTCCAGTGACGCTCCCTGGACCGCGGTGGCTCAGGAGGAGTTCGAGACTGCTCCCCGGATGCCTGCCGAGGCGAGCGAGTACGACTTCCTCGACACGGCCGACGGCGCCCTGCCCGAAGGCGTTCGGATAGAGGAGGACGAGTACCGCGTGGTTCGCTCCGGAGCGGCCGCGGGCCCGGCCGTGACGACAGCGGTCGAAGCCACCGGAGCGGCGCCGACCGACCCGGATCGCTCCCGGTCGGCACGCGGTCTGACGGGCGGCGGTATCGTGCTGCGCCGCGAAGTGGACGTGACCGCCCTGATCGAAGCAAGCCAGGCGCTGGCAAGCGAACTGGACGGCGAGCCCTCTCTGGCCGCCTTCCTGCTGCGCGCCGCAGCCAGGGCGGGGAACCCCTGGCCGCTGGCGGCTATGGGCCAAGAGGTGGGCGTGGCCAGGCTGAGCGACGACGGGATAGCCATCACGGTCGTGCCTCAGGCGGGCACGATGCCTTTCCGAGACCTGATCGTAGCCAGCAGCGGCGGCCCAGACGGCAGCGGCGAGCCGGCCCTGGCGGTGGCGGACGTCTCGCAACTCGGTATCGACGAAGCCGTCCTCGATGTGGGCTCACCGGTCCTCACGATCGGTCGTGTGCTCGACTCGGTCGGTGGCCGGCTGCACGCGACCCTGACCCTCAGCGGTGTCGACGCGCCCGAGTCGGGATCGAAGTTCCTGGGCCGGGTCGCGGAGTTGCTCGCGGCCCCGGTGAGGATCGTTCTCTAGGCGCCCGTTCCCTCCTGGGCCGGCAGCATCAGCCAGAGGAGGAGGTAGGCCAGCCCGGTGATGCCGCCCGAGAGCGGCAGCGACGCCAACCACAGGAGCCGAACGACGGAGGCCCTGGTTCCGATCAGGTCTGCGATTCCCGCGGCAACGCCACCGAGTACCGCCTCGCGGCTGCGCAACAACCGCTGATCTCCCGCCGGCCGCCTCGCCCGCCGGTGGTCGTGCTGCGACCAGTCACGCTCGTCGCTCAAGGTCGTCCTCCCGCCTCTGCCGCCCTCGGTATGCAGGGGCGCAGGTCGTCCCGGCGCAACGCCGCGTGCACCAGCGCTTCGAGCTCACGTACGTCCACCCCCCAGAAGCGGTCCCCCACGGGCGCAAGCTTCGACAGCGCCTTGGCGTAGTTCCGCCTGCCGCCGCGAGCGCTCCCCATGCCCCGTGCCTTGTGGAGGGCAGCCGCCAGCAGGATCACTCCGCCGAGGAAGCGTTTCTCGCTGCCTGACGCCTCGAGCCAGGCGGGTTCGAGCGCCTCGTGGCACTCCCAGTAGCGGCCCGCTTCGAAGAGCCGGACGCCCTCCTCCCAGGCCTGCCGGTGCTGCTCGGTGATCATCCGCAGATTATATGTCGGCTGATCCGGGCCGGCTTCCCGCAGCGGGTTATCTTGACTCGATGGAAGCGATCGCGAAGAGCGCCGCCCTGATCGCTGCCGCCGGTTCGGGTGAGCGGCTGGGGCGGGGGCCCAAGGCGTTCCTGGAGCTCGCCGGCAAGACGCTCCTGGAGCGCGTCGTGGAGGCGACCGCCCCCGCCGTCGACGAGGTAATCGTGGCGGTTCCGGACGGCCGGGAGGAGCAGGCCCGGCGGCTGGTGCCTGCCGCCACGGTCATCGAGGGAGGGAGTAGCCGTCAGGAGAGCGTTCTGGCGCTGATCGGCGCCACGCGGGCGCAGGTCGTCCTGGTCCACGACGTCGCCCGGCCCTTCCTCGAACGAGCGGTCACCGACCGGGTGCTCGAGGCGGCTCGGCGTTGCGGGGCAGCGACCGCCGCGCGGACGGTGCCGGACACTGTGGTAGACGGCTCGAACGGGATGGTGCTCGATCGGGACAGGTTGCGAACGGTGCAGACTCCGCAGGCGTTCCGGCGCGACCTGCTGCTGGAGGCCCACGCGGCCGCGGCGACGGTGGGCCGAGAGGGCACCGACGATGCCTCGCTGGTCCGCGCGCTCGGTCACCCGGTGGAGCTCGTGGCCGGCTCGCCCTGGCTGTTCAAGTTGACCGCTCCGGAGGACCTCGGTTTCGCCAGCGCTCTCGCGGCAGCCTGGGACGCTCTGATGGCCGAACCGTGAACGAGTTTCTCCTCGAGGCGCATGCGAAGCTGAACCTCGGCCTCTGGGTGGTGGGGCGGCGCGACGATGGCTATCACGACATCGAGTCGCTCTTCGTGCGCCTGGGGCTGCACGACGATGTCGCGGTGACGCCTGCCGGGAGCTTGAACGGCCGCGTGGAAGCGGACTCCGGCGTGCGTCTCGAGGGGCTGGGTCTGGACGACGGCAACCTGGCGGTGCGGGCCCTTCGCGCCTATCAGCGCGCGGCGGGAGACGAGCGGGAGGTTCGACTCGAGCTGCGCAAGCGGATCCCGCTCGCAGCCGGACTGGGTGGTGGTTCCTCGGACGCGGCCCAGGTCCTGCTCGCCCTGGCGCGACTCTACCCGGCGGCCGTGGAACTCGACACCCTGGCGCTCGAGCTCGGCTCCGACGTGCCTTTCTTCATGAGCGGCCAGGCGGCAGCCTGGGCCAGCGGAAGGGGCGAGAGGCTGGAACCGGTCTCTCTGCCTCCGATCCCTGTGGTCCTGCTCAAACCCGATGTCGCGGTGAGCGCTTCGGAGGCGTACGGACTGCTGGCGGAGGTGAGCCCACCTCCCGACCGACGCGGCCTGCTCGAACGGTTGTCGAGTTCCAGCGAGCCCGAGTACCTGAACTCGCTACAGGCTGGCGTCGTCGAGGAGTACCCGGTGGTGGGCGAAGCGCTCGAAACCCTGCGCCACGCCGGCTTGAGGGGCGTGCTCATGAGCGGCTCCGGTTCGACCTGCTTCGGGCTCGCGGAGAGCGAGCAGGAGGCGGCGCTGGTCGCCCAGGGCCTGAGGGCTCGCTACCCCGGCTGGTGGGCCTGGTCCGGCCTGGCGGCCGTCTGACGTCCTAGAGGATGTGCTCCTTGCCCGGGTTGGGTACGGGTTCGAGGGCCCGCGTTTCGGGCGCTTTCGAAGCGTCGATGGTTACCCGCCGCCCCGCCCACGAGCAGGCGTTGGCGATGATCCGCTGGACGAACGGGTTGTGGTAGGTGGGGTAGGTCTCGTGCCCAGGACGGAAGTAGACGACCCGGCCGTGACCGCAGCGCCAGGTGCAGAGGCTGCGGAACACCTCGCCGCCCTGGAACCAGGAGATCATCAGCAGTTCGTCGGGTGGGGGCACGTCGAACCGTTCGCCGTACATCTCCTCCTGCTCGAGTTCGAACCGCTCGGGGACGCCCTCCAGTATCGGGTGCGACGGCTCGAGGCTCCAGAGTCGCTCCTTCTCGTCGGCCTCCCGCCACTTGAGCGAGCAGTGGGTGCCCAGCACCCTCTTGAACACCTTCGAGAAGTGGCCCGAGTGGAGGACCACCAGACCCATACCGGCGAGGACCTCACTGTGCACCCTTTCGACCAGTTCGTCCGAGACGCGGGCGTGGGCCTTGTGGCCCCACCAGACCAGGACGTCGGTGGCCTCCAGGACCTCCCGCGGCAGACCGTGCGAAGGCTCATCCAGGGTGGCGGTGCGCACCGTCGCGCCGGTTCGCTCGCGGACCGCTTCGGCCAATACCTCATGCATGCCCTGTGGGTAGAGGGAGCGGACGACGTCGTTCTCCCGCTCGTGAAGGAACTCGTTCCAGATGGTCACGCGCAGTTCGCTCATGGGTCGGTGACCGCCCCCTTCGACGCGCTGGAGACGAGCGTCGCGTACTTCGCCAGGACTCCTCGCCGGTAGCGAGGCTCGGGGGGCTGCCACCGCGCCCGTCTGCTTTCGAGCTCGGCTTCCGTGAGGTCGACCTCGATCAGGTTCCGCTCTGCGTCGACGGTGATCGTGTCGCCTTCGCGGACGAGCGCGATCGGGCCACCGACCTGGGCCTCGGGCGCGACGTGCCCCACGACCAACCCGTAGGTTCCGCCGGAGAAGCGGCCGTCGGTGATCAGGCCCACCGAGTCGCCCAGCCCTTTGCCGATGAGGGCCCCGGTCGGGGAGAGCATCTCCCGCATCCCCGGCCCCCCCTTGGGACCCTCGTAGCGGATGACCATGACATCCCCGGCCACGATGCTGTCGCTCAGGATCGCCGCCATCGCCTCCTCCTCGCTGTCGAAGACGCGAGCTGGGCCGGTGATGCTGGTGCTCGACAGGCCGCTGGTCTTGGCCACGGCGCCCTCGGGCGCCAGGTTGCCGCGGAGTATCGCCAGGTGACCCGACGGGTACTTGGGCCGGTCGAAAGGCAGCACCACGTCCTGGTCGGGGTCGGGCCTGCCGCTCACATCTGCGAGGTTCTCGGCGACGGTCTTGCCGGTGACGGTGATGCAGTCGCCGTGTAGCAGGCCGCGGTCGAGCAGCATACGCATGATGAGCGGGATGCCGCCGGCGCGGTGGAGGTCGGTCGCGACGTAGCGGCCCGACGGCTTGAGGTCGGCGAAGTGGGGGGTGCGCCGGCGGATCCGCTCGAAGTCGTCGATCGTCAGCTCTACGCCGGTAGCGTGGGCGATGGCCAGCAGGTGGAGCACGGCGTTGGTGGACCCGCCGACCGCCATTACGACGGTTATCGCGTTCTCGAACGCCTCGCGGGTCATGATCTTGCGGGGCGTCAGGTCGAGCTCGATGAGCTCCAGAAGCTGCTTGGCGCTCTCTCGCGCGCTTATCCGCTTCTCCTCGTCCTCGTTGGCCATGGTCGAAGAGTAGGGGAGGCTCATGCCGAGCGCCTCGATCGCCGACGACATCGTGTTGGCGGTGTACATCCCGCCGCAGGAGCCGCTGCCGGGGCAGGCGCTTCGCTCTATGGCCCGGAAGGTATCGAGGGGGATGCGGCCGGCGTTGTAGGCGCCGACGGCCTCGAATACGCTGACGATGGTCAGGTCCTCATCCTCGTGGTGTCCCGGTTTGATGGTCCCCCCGTATACGAACACGGTCGGGATGTCGAGGCGTCCTATGGCAATCATCGCGCCGGGCATGTTCTTGTCGCATCCGCCCACCGCGATGAGGCCGTCCATGCTCTGGCCGCGGCATACCGTCTCGATCGAGTCGGCTATCACCTCCCGCGACACCAGCGACAATTTCATCCCCTCGGTTCCCATCGAGATCCCGTCCGAGATGGTGATGGTGCCGAAGGTCTGGGGCATACCGCCCGCCTCGCGCACGCCCCACTCGGCAGCCTCCGCCAACCGGCCGAGCCCTGAGTTGCAGGGGGTGATGGTGCTGTGGGCGTTGGCGATCGCGATGATCGGCTTGGAGAAGTCTTCATCGCTGAAGCCGACCGCCCGCAGCATCGCCCGGTTGGGCGCACGGCTGTCCCCTTGGGTTATCACCGCGCTGCGTCGGTTCAGCTTCTCGCGTTCGAGGGTGTCGCTCATCTGGTCCTCCGGGAGTTCGCGTAGATTCTAACCTTGCCGCCTCGGCGGCTCGACCCTGCTCCGTTCCTACTGGGCCAGCCGCGCCAGCCGTTCACCCGCCTCGAGGATGGCTTCGTCCTTCTTGCAGAAGGCGAAGCGAACGAGATTGCGGGCCAGGTCTCTGTGGCCAGGGCTGTAGAAGGCGCTCGGGGGTATCGCCGAGACCCCGGCTCGTGCCGGCAGGTCGAGGCAGAGGGCCACGTCGTCGGCGTAGTCCAGTTCCTCGGTATCGGCGACGATGAAGTAACCGCCTTCGGGTCGGAGCGCCCAGAAGGGGGTCCCTGCGAGGGCCGCGAGCAGGAGGTCTCGGCGGCGCCGGTAGGCGCTCTCGAGCTCCCGGTAGTAGCTTCCGCCAGCCGCCTGCCTTATCACCCTGGCGGCGGCCTCCTGGAGCGGCATCGCCACCGTGAACGGGACCCACTGGTGGGCGGTTCGCAGGGTCGCGATGAGGGGTGCGGGACCGCACGCCCAACCGATCTTCCACCCCGTCACCGAGAAGGTCTTCCCGAAGCTGGAGATGGCGATCGCGCGCTCCCAGGCACCCGGCCTGCTCAGCAGGTCGACGAAAGGGACGTAGGAGATGTGCTCGTAGACCTGGTCGGCGAGGATCAGGGCGTCGAACTCTTCGGCCAGTTCGATGATGGCGTCGAGTTCGTCGGCGCTGAATACCTTGCCGCTCGGGTTGTGGGGCGAGTTGACTACGATCATGCGGGTCCGCTTGCCGAACGCCGAGCGGAGCCGGTCGATATCCAGCAGCCAGCGGCCATCCTGCTGGGGCTCCAGCGGAACGAACCGAGGTACGCCACCGGCCATGATCACGTCTGCCGGGTAGGCGTCGTAGAACGGCTCGATGAGCACCACCTCGTCGCCTGGATCGATGAACGCCTGCATGGCCGAGAAGAGGGCCTCGGTGGCGCCGACCGTGACCAGCAGATTGCCGGTCGGGTCGAGAGGTCGTCCCAGGCGGCCGCCCTTGTCGGCCGCCAGCGCTTCCAGTAACGCCGGCCAGCCGGGCAAGGGCGGGTACTGCTGATAGCCGTCGACCGAATCGCGGAGCGCCTCGATGACCAACGAGGGAGGATCGAAGTCGGGGAAGCCCTGACCCAGATCGATCGCGTCGGTCTCCCGAGCCAATCTCGAGTAGGTTGCGAACACCGTTTCTCCGAAGGTGGCGATGCGGCGGCTCCCGACCGTCCGCCTGGCGTCGTCGCCCGTTCGCGTCACCGTGCCTCGGCTAGCGGGCGGCCAGCGCGGGAGACTCGTGGACCGCGGCAACCACGGCTGCGGTGAACGCGGCCGTGTCGCGGCTCCCGCCCAGGTCGCGCGTGGGATCGTCGGCCAAGGCTCGTTGCACGGCGCCCTCCAGCTCGTCGGCGGCCGACTGCTCGGCCAGGCCGTGGCGCAGCATCATCGCGGCCGAGAGCATGGCCGCGGTCGGATTGGCGACGCCCTTGCCGGCGATGTCGGGAGCGCTGCCGTGAACCGGTTCGAAGAGTCCGATTTTGCCGCCCAGCGAGGCCGAAGGCAGCAGGCCGAGCGACCCGGGGATGACAGCCGCAAGGTCCGAGAGGATGTCGCCGAAGAGGTTGGAGGTCACCACGACGTCGAACTGCCTCGGGTCGCGGACTATCTGCATGGCCGCGTTGTCGACGTAGAGGTGGTCGAGCGGCACGTCCGGGAACTCGCTCTGATGAACTCCCAGCAGCACGTCGCGCCAGAACTGGGAGACGTCGAGCACGTTTGCCTTGTCAACGCTGGTGACCTTGCCACCCTTCGCTCGCGCGGTCTCGAAAGCGACGCGGGCGATCCTCTCCACCTCGTAGCGTTCGTAGACCATGGTGGAAACGCCGCGATCCCGCTCGACGAGTGACGGCTTGCCGAAGTAGATGCCCCCGGTGAGTTCGCGCAGGATGAGCAGGTCGGTGCCCGCCGCGACCTCGTGCTTGAGAGGGGAGAGGTGCTCGAGTCCGGGGAAGACCTTGACCGGTCGCAGGTTGGCGTAGACGCCAAGGAGCCTGCGCAGTTCGAGGATGCCGCTCTCCACCCGCTTCTCACGCGGCACCCGGTTCCAGGGGTGGTCCTGCGGCCCGCCGGCCGCGCCCATCAGCACCGCGTCGCACTCGACCGCCGCCTCCTTGGTCTGCTCGGGCAGAGATGCGCCGAACCGGTCGAGCGCCTCGCCTCCGAACGGGAGCCGCTGGTACTCGAACTCCAGGCCGTGCCTGACGGCTACCGCGTCGAGCGCCTCGAGCGAGGCGTCGATGACCTCCGGGCCGATGAAGTCGCCCGGCAGGACGGCGATCGTCCTGCGGCTCATCTGCCGCCCTCCAGGTAGGCGAGACGTTGGGCGGTCTCCGCGACGGCGCCTCGCCCCTCGAGCAGGTCGGCGATCGGGTCCCAGCGGCCCTCGACGAGCGCGCTCCTGGCGCTCTCGGGGATGCGGACGGCGAACGCCAATCCGTCGGCCCGAACCTCGCGAGCTTCGACGTCCACGGTTATCTCGAGATCGGGTTTGGCCTGGATCGCCTCCGCCAGCCGGCGGATGTCGGCCCGCTGCGCCTCCACGCAGGGGAGCCCCAGCGTGGTGCAGTTGCCGAAGAAGATCTCCGCGAAGCTCTCGGCGATGATGGCCCGAATCCCGTGGCGGTAGAGCGACTGCGGCGCATGCTCGCGACTCGAACCGCAGCCGAAGTTGTTGCCTGAGAGGAGGATGGAGGCGCCCGCGAAGCGAGGATCGTCTAGCGGGTGACCCTTGGGCCTGCCCTCCTCGTCGAAGCGCACGTCCTTGAAGAGGTGTTCACCCAGGTCATCGAAGGTGACGCACTTGAGGTAACGGGCCGGGATGATCCGGTCGGTGTCTATATCGTCGCCGGGTACGTGAACCCCGCGTCCTGCGACGGTGGTTATAGGATCGAGTGCCATTCAGTTACTCCTTCTGGTAGCTATGAGTATCCCGGTGGACCAGTCGAGGGTCGTGACTACGAGGTCGCTGCGCGTTTCGAGAAGCGCCATCAGGTCTCGCCACTGGCCGGGGATGCGCTGCAGGACCTCGGGCTCGACGCCCGGAACCGGATCGGGGACACGGTAGGCGTTCTGCATGTCGTCGGCCAGGTAGATGCCGCCCGGGGCGAGCATATCGAGCGCGAGTTCGGCTCGTTCGAGCTTACCGGCCCAGGTGTCGGCGAAGATCAGGTCGTAGGTGGTACCGGCCATCCTCTCGAGGAACGCGAAGGCGTCCTCGGTGTGAACGCTCAGTCGCGGGTCGTTGCCCAAGATCTCTCGTGCGACCGCGGTAAGGTCGGGGTCTACGTCGACGGTGTCGAGGGTGGCGTCTGCAGCCATCCCCTCGAGCAGGTAACTGCTGCCTACCCCAACTCCGGTGCCCAGCTCCAGCAGGCGGCCGCCCGGCTTGGTGGCGGCCAGCGACCTGAGCAGGCTGCCCGTGAGGTCGTCGCAGCTCATCGTGAAGCCGAGCAGCTTGGTCCTTTTCCTGAGGACCGCTGCCGCACCCGCGGCTCCTAGCTCCTCGATCACGTCAGGCGACCGCCCCGCGTTCTACCCCGAAAACCTCGCGGGCGTCGGAGATGACGCCGGTGACGGCAGCGGCGGCCACCATCACGGGACTCATGAGCACCGTGCGGCCGGTTGGCGAGCCTTGACGACCCTTGAAGTTGCGGTTGCTCGACGAGGCGCAGAGCTGGTCTCCCACCAGTTTGTCGGGGTTCATCGCCAGGCACATCGAACAACCGGCCTCCCGCCACTCGAAGCCGGCGGCCCTGAAGACGCGATCGATGCCGCGCCGTTCGCACTCCTCCTTCACGAGCTGAGAACCGGGCACCACGATCGCCTTCACGCCCGGGTGGACCCGGCGGCCCTCCAGGTACCGAGCGGCCTCGACCAGGTCCGAGAGGCGCGCGTTCGTGCACGAACCCAGGAAGGCGACATCGATCTTCGTACCGGCGATCGGGGCCCCAGGCTCGAGCTTCATGTGTTCCAGCGCCTCGGTTATAGAGGCGCGGGCGTCCTCCGGGGCGTCTTCGACCGTAGGCACCCGCTCGTCGATCGCGATCGCCTGGCCCGGATTGATCCCCCAGGTGACCGTAGGCGCGATATCCTCTGCCCTTATCCTCACCACGTCGTCGTAGTCGCAACCCGGGTCGGAGGCGAAGTGCCGCCACCGCTCGACGGCTGCGTCCCACTCCCTCCCCTTGGGGGAGTAGGGCCGGCCCTTCAGGTACTCGAAGGTCGTCTCGTCGGGGTTGACGTAGCCGCAGCGTGCCCCGCCCTCGATAGACATGTTGCAGACGGTCATCCGCTCCTCCATCGACATCCGGTCGAACACCTCGCCACCGTACTCGTAGGCGTAACCGAGCCCGCCGTTGACGCCGAGGGTGCGGATGATGTGGAGGATGACGTCCTTCGCGTAGACGCCGGGCCGCAGCTCACCGTCGACCTCGATCCGGCGTACCTTCAGCTCGTTCATCGCGAGGGTCTGGGTGGCGAGGACGTCACGCACCTGCGAGGTGCCGATGCCGAAGGCGATCGCGCCGAAGGCGCCATGGGTGCTGGTGTGGGAGTCGCCGCAGGCGATGGTGGTGCCCGGCTGGGTGATGCCCTGCTCGGGCCCCACCATGTGGACGATCCCCTGGCGCCCGCTGAACAGGTCGAAGTAGGTGATGCCGTAACGTTCGCAGTTGCTCTTGAGCTCGTTGATCATCTCGTCGGCCAGCGCGTCGGCGAACGGCTGCTCACGCACATCGGTGGGAACGATGTGGTCGACGGTCGCGAAGGTGCGATGAGGCATCGCGACGTCCAAGCCCAGATCGCGCAGCATCCCGAAGGCCTGAGGGCTCGTCACTTCGTGGATGAGGTGGGTGCCTATCAGCAGCTGGGTCTGCCCGTTCGGCAGTTCGCGCACGGTGTGGGCGTCCCACACCTTCTGGTAGAGGCTCTTCGGTCTTTCGGAGGCTGATTTAGTCACTGCTTCACCTTTCTGGACACGCTCTCTTGCAAACGAAAAAGCCCCTCGGAATGGGGTCCGAGGGGTTCGTACTCGCTAGTCAGGTTCTAACTGGCTACGACGACCCCTTCGCTGTGGATAGGTAGGTATTGAACCGTTCCTGGATCGCGCTGAGTCGGCGCCGTATGAGCATTGCGAGGAGTATACGGCGGCGGGAGTGGAGCGTCAACGAAGCCGGCATCGGGAAGTGGATCACAGGCTCACCCGCTGCCTTCCTGCGTCACTTGGGGTGGTAGCTGAGGATGACCGCTCCCGTCTCGAGAGGGCGAGTGTCGACGAGTTGCAGTTCCGTCCGCTCGGCGCTCGATTTGAACAGGGGAGTGCCTTCACCGAGGAGGAGTGGGGCGACGCCGATCCGGAACTCGTCGAAGAGAGGCATGAGCCCGGCCGCAAGGTCAGCGCTGCCGAAGAGGTAGATATCCTTGCCGGGCTCGCGCTTCAGCCTCTCGATTTCGCCAACAGCGTTCTCGCGGATGAGCCGGGTGTTGTTCCACTGCACTCTCTCCATCGTTCGCGAGACGACGATCTTGGGCAGGCTGTTCATGCGGTTGGCGATCTCGGCGCTCTCGTCGTTGATCGTGGGCCAGTAGCTGGCCATGAGCTCGTAGGTGCGCCGACCGAAGAGCAGGGCCCCGGCGCTCCGTAGCTGAACGATGGAGAACTGCTCCATCTCCTCGCCCCAGGCGAACTCGTGGAAGCCGAGGTCGTGGTCGGGCCCCTCGAAGAAGCCGTCGAGCGTCATCAAGTTCCACATGATCAGCTTGCGCACGGGCCACTCCTCCGGTCTTCGGATCTCCTCGACATGCTACTCGACCCAACCAGGGCTCCTGCCCCTAGCAGTTCGAGACCTGCCGGTCCAGGGTCGCTCGACTGATTGACAATCGCTCGGCGAAGGAGCAATATCTGGCCAATTCTGAGCTTCCCGTGGCGCCGCCTCCACTGTCGCTGTCGGTCCTCGTGGCTCCATCACCGGGGGCTGGAGGGAAGCGGGGGGAGGGTCGGTGCGGCGACTGGGAGCGGGGACGTCTATCGGGGGGCGAACCGTCGGGTAGGAACCGAGGAGGTCGGACGATCGTACCGGCTGCCTGGACCCGAGGATCAGTCACCCCACTTGACGACCAGGAGTTGGGGCAGGTCGTGGGTCGCCACTGTCGTCGGGCCGTGGGCACCGAGCGACGAGTGGTGCGCAGGAGAGCTGGGATCGGATGAACGGTTTGTCGGAGGAGTTGTTGCACCGGCTGCATCGCGAGCGCCATTCGGCGCTCGACCAGGAAGCCGAGCGGATGGCGGAGTTGAGACGTGCGTTAGCGAACGACGACGGCCTGAGGGCGACGCACTCCTTGCGGTCGCTCCTGCTGTGGCTGCGCAGGAGCAGGCGGAGGATCGCCGCCGCGGCGGACTTCGACGATCCGGGCCTGCCGCTGAGGCGTCTCCAGGAGGTCGTTGCGGCGAAGAGCCGTACGCGGGTCGATCCTCTGCCGGCGTTGCGGCGCTGGAGGTTCCTGGGGCTGATCTCGAGGCGCTGAAAGCTGAGCGACTCGCGCCACAGGTGAACGCCCTCCCGATGAGGGAGGGCGTCGAGTGGATCGGTTGCGCTCGGGGGTCAGGTCCCGCGGCCGGTCCGGCCTGGCGGCACCGGACTGCTGGGCCGGCCCACGTCGCCGTTCCCCTGAGCCGGGGCAGAGGGACGCCCCGCGGGTTGCCCGGGAGCGCTTGCGCCCCGGCCGTAGCCGCCGACGCCACCTGCTCCGCCGGCGCCGCCGCCCGGCTTGCCGGAGATGCCGCCAGTTTCCACGAGCCGCTGGAACTCCTTCTGATCGACAGCGCGTGACATGCCGGTCTCGAAGGTGATGGCCCGCTTGAGGTGGAGTTCGGCGAGGTGGGCGTCCATGGTGATCATGCCAAGCTGGCCGCCCATCTGGATCTGCGAGAGGATCTGGTGCGTCTTCCCCTCGCGGATCAGGTTGCGAACCGCAGGCGTAGCGAGCATGAACTCGTAAGCGAGCACGCGTCCGCCCCCGGCGCGCGGCACCAGCTGTTGGGTGAGGATGGCCTGCAGGTTGTTGGCGAGCTGAACTCGAACCTGCTCCTGCTGCGCTTCTGGGAACACGTCGATGATACGGTCGACAGCTTCGGGGGCCGAGTTCGTGTGCAGCGTGCCCATGACCAGGTGGCCGGTCTCGGCCGCCGTCACGGCGGCGCCGATCGTCTCGTGGTCTCGCATCTCGCCGACGAGGATGACATCTGGAGCCTGGCGCAGCACGCTCCTCAGCGCCTTCTCGAAGCTCAGGGTGTCCTCGCCGATCTCGCGCTGGTTGACGATCGAACTCTTGTGGTGGTGGAAGAACTCGACCGGATCCTCGATCGTGACGATGTGCTTCTTGTATTCGCTGTTGATGACGTCGATCATGGTTGCGAGCGTGGTCGACTTACCGGAACCGGTGGGACCGGTGACCAGCACGAGGCCACGGGGGATGCGGGCGACGTCGGCGACCGACTGCGGCAGGCCCAGCTTGTCGAAGGGCACCACCGTCTCCGAGATGGTTCGCATCACGCCACCCACCGAGCCGCGCTGGAGGAAGGCGTTCACCCGGAAGCGGCCCTGACCCGAGAGGCTGAACGAGAAGTCGAGGTCCTTGCGCTCCTCGAAGTTCCGCTGCTTCTTCTCGTCCATCATCGAGTACATCAGCTTGCGGGTGATGTTGGGGGTGAGAGGCTCGAACTCGGTGGGACGCCACTCGCCGTCGATCCGCAGCATGGGCGGCAGCCCCACGGTGATGATGAGGTCCGAGGCCCGGCGCTCCACTGCCATCTTCAGGAGGTCGACGATGTCGGCCTGGAGTTGAGTCTGTTTGAGGTTGTCTGTCATCGTCGGTTCCTACTTCCTCAGTCGGAGGTCCTGGCCAGCACTTCCTCGAGGGTGGTTATCCCCTCGAAGGCCTTGAGGATGCCGTCCTGACGCAGGGTCTTCATTCCCAGGTCGGTAGCGATGTTCTTGATGTCGAGGGAAGACTTCTCCTGCACGATGGCGGATTCGATCTCGTCGTCCACCACCAGCAGTTCGTGGATGCCGTGGCGGCCGTTGTAGCCGCTGCCGTTGCACTTCTCGCAGCCCACGCCTCGGTAGAGGGTCTTGCCATCTATCTCTGCTTCGCTCAGTCCTATGCGCCGCAGGACCTCGGGTTCGGGGGTGTACTCGACCTTGCAGTTGCTGCACACCTTGCGCACCAATCGCTGCGCGAGCACGCCGATGAGGGACGCCGAGACGTTGAACGGCTCGATGCCCATCTCGACCAGTCGGGTTATGGCGCCGGCTGCGTCGTTGGTGTGCAGCGTGGCGATGAGAAGGTGACCCGTGAGAGCGGCTTCGACGGAGATCTTGGCGGTCTCCTGGTCACGGATCTCACCGACCATGATGATGTCGGGGTCCTGCCGCAGGAAGGAGCGCAACGCCCGGGCGAAGTCGAGGCCAGCCTTCGGGTTCACCTGAGTCTGGTTGATGCCCGGGATCTCGTACTCGACCGGGTCCTCGACGGTGGAGACGTTCACCTCCGGTACGGCGATCCGCTTCAGTATCGAGAAGGTGGTGAACGACTTACCTGAACCGGTAGGGCCGGTGATCAGGAACATGCCGTACGGCTTCTGGATGACGTCCTCGAAACGCTGGAAGTTGTGCTCGAGGAAGCCGAGGTTCTCGATCTCGGGGATGCTCGAGGCCTTCTTGAGGATACGCATCACGGCTTTCTCGCCGTACACGGTGGGCAGGGTCGAGAGTCGCAGGTCGACTTCGAGGCTCTTGTCCTTGAAGCGGACGCGGCCGTCCTGGGGCATGCGCCGCTCGGCGATGTTGAGACCACCCATGATCTTCACTCGAGCGGCGAGAGCGGGCGCGGTTCCCTTGGGCATCGTCATGTACTCGCGCAGCGAGCCGTCCTTGCGCACCCTCACCACCACCTGGTCGGGCCGTGGCTCGATGTGGATGTCGGAGATGTCGGAGACCACCGCTTCACGGATGATGTTGTTGACGATCTTCACCAGCGCGTTGTCGTCGATCGCGCTTACTTCTTCTGCCTCGGTCTCGCGCGCCCCGACCTCTTCCATCACCGCCCGGGCGAGTTCGTCCATGTCGTCACCGTTCCGATAGAAGCGGTTGACGAGCCTGGTCAGCGTCTCCTCGGTGGCGACCGCCGGCTGGATCTCCTTGCCTGTGATCAGGCGGATGTCGTCGAGGGCGAAGACGTGGCGAGGGTCCTTCATCGCCACGACCAGCATGTTCCCGTCGATCCTGATCGGCATGGCGTTGTAGCGGCGTACGGTCGACTCGGGGACCATCGTCACGACGTAGGGGTCGACGGTGACGCTGTTCTCCTCGATGAACTCATAGCCCAGCTGCATCGCCAGTGAGCGGGCCAGCATCTCGGGGCTGATCTTGCCCGACTGGACGAGGGTGTCCTCGAGCCGTCCGCCGCCCGAACGCTGGCGGCTAAGCGCGTCCTCTATGTCGTCGTCCTTCACGTAGCCGAGGTCGACGAGGATCTCGCCGAGCGGCTTCACCCGGCCGAGCTTGTTCTGCTCCTCCAGGGCCCGGCGCAGCTGGTCGCGCTTGAGCTTGCGGTCGCGCAGCAGGGTCTCGCCCAGGCGGCCCTTATCGTCGGCGTAGAGCTGCTCGACCCGCTCAACGATCACGCTCTCGGCCGCCGAGACGAACTTGACCTTGCGACGCACGATGTCCTCGATGTCGGGGATGCGGCGCGGGTCGGCAATCGCCACCACCAGCGTGTCGTCCTCCTCGCCCAACGGCACCGCGTTGAACTGCAGAGCGTCGAGGCGCAACAGGGTAGAGGCGAGGTTCTGGTTCGGCGGGTAGCCGTCGAGCGACTCGAGGAACGGTATCTCCAGCTGTTCGGCCTGCAGCTTGGCGACATCGAGTTCGCCGAGCGCCTGCTGCTCGATGAGGATGCGGGAGAGCAGGCCGCCAGTGCGCTGCTCCTCCTTGATCGCCGCCTGCAGCTGTTCCTCGCTGATCAGGCCCCGTTCGACGGCCAGGGTGCCCAGCCGCTGGCCGCTGTCCACATCGACGTCGGCGGGCGGGACGAGACCCAACTCCGGGTAGTAGGTGGCCATCGCCCAGCGCATCTCCTTGTGGAGCGCCTGGTACGGCTCGACGATGCAACCCGAGGCGTCTTCGACCTCTTCGATCGCGAGAGCGTCGAGCGGGTCCTCGAACGCCACCCTCAGTCGGTTCCCCTCCAGCCGGAACGGAACCGCTCCGACCTCGTAGGCGAGGTCGGAGGGCACCTTGGCGATCGCCTCCGGCATCACGTCGACACGGGGCAGCACCACCAGCGGGATGCCGATCGACTCCTCGATGGCGCGCGCTATGCGCTGTTCCGAGATGACTCCGATGTTTACGAGGATCTCGGCCAGTCGGCCGCCAACCTCCGCGTGTTTGCCGATGGCTTGCTGAAGCGATTCGTCGTTGACGTAACCGCGTTCCAGCAACACCGCGCCTAGGCGCTTGTCACCGATCGACAGGACGGCCATGGCCACCTCCCTGCAATATCCACCGCTCGAGATAGCGAGCTGCGCGTGTATGCGGCAGTTTCCCAGGCGTAAGGGGCCGCACCAGAACCGAAACCATGCCAGCGAGATTCGCCCCCAGTACGTCGGTGAACAACTGGTCACCGATCATGGCCGTCTCGCTGGCGCCGTAGCCGAGCCGCTTGAGCCCTCTCCTGAAGGCCCACCAGAACGGCTTGCCCGCCAGATGGAAACCCTCGATGTCCAACTCCCGGCAGCAGCGCTCGACGCGCTCGCGCGCGCCGTTCGAGAGGAGCGCTACCGGCAGGCCGGCTTCACGGAGAGAGGCGAGCCAGTCGCGAGCGCTCTCCGGCAACTCGGTTTCGTTGGACGCGAGGATGGTGTCGTCGAGGTCGACCATCACGGCCTTGACCCCGTAGCCGCCAAGCAACTCGGGGGTTGCGTCGTGAGCGACCGAAACGACCACATCTGGCGTGAGCATTCGCAAAGTCTATCACTGCCCTCTCATGTCGGAAATAGGAATTTTTACGTTCGTGACGGCGTTTTTGGCGCCCCTAAAGCTGCCGCTGCTACCGGTGGCGGCGCTCCTCATCTTCCTCCACCGGAAGCGACATGCCCTCCCTGAGGACCGACAGGAAGGCATCGGTGCCGTCTATCCACGGGTAGTGGCCTCCCGGGAGCAGGCTGAAGAGCGCGTGCGGAAGCCGCTCCAGCCCGGCCTCGGCCTGCTCCGGATAGCTGGTGCGGTCCTCGCGAGAGGCCATCACCACGGTTGGCGCCGCTACGGCCGAGAGCTCATCCAACACTTCGAGCTTCCAGGGCGCTGCCGGCATCGCCGAAGCGTGCGGTCCCAGCAGGGCTTCGCTGTCGCTGTGCTCGAGGCGCAGTCGACTGGAGGGGTCGGGGAACTCCATCCGGTCGAACAGCTGCTTGGCGGCGACCCACTCGAAGGCCTGGTCGACCAGTTCCTCGGCATCGAGCGCTTCCGGGTCGGCCAACGCCTCCTCGGGAGGCAGAGCCAGTTCCGTCTGCCGGGAGGCGACCGCCGCCTCGCGCTGGAGAGCGCGGGCGAGCAGCGGCATCGAGAACCAGGGGTTGACGAAGAGGAGCCGCTCGAGCCGCTCCGGGAAGCGGGTGGCGAAGCGAGCGGCTATGAGCGCACCGAAGCCGTGGGCAAGCAGGCTGGTAGCCGGCAGTTCGAGCGCGTCGAGTACGGTGACCACGTCCTCGGCCAAGTCGTCCAGTTCGAAGTCGTGACCGGCGTAGGAGCGGCCCGCGCCCCGCTGGTCGGCGTAGATCATCCGGAAACTCTCGAGATCGTCGCCGATCAGGTCTCTGAACGAGTAGCTGTTGTAGCCCGGGCCGCCGTGGAGGTAGTAGAGGAGGGGACCGCTTTCCGGGCCTACCTGCTCGACGTACAGGTCGGCGTCCTCCCGCTCGATGTGATAGGGGGTGTCGAGGAATGCCATGACGTACTCTATGCACGCCCTTCGCCCGTCACAAGGAGAATCGAAGCGGCCGGTTTCGCTCCGGCCCAGTGCAGGCGACTGCCTGCTTGCTCACATCCGGTTCCTGCCGCACCGTGGTACCTTCGTACATGGCCGCTTGAGAAGGGCGCGAGGTTTCTTTCGATACCTTGCGCCCTTCTTCTATTCGCGGTCGAGCTGGAGGCGATATGGACGATTTGACGCGTTATTCCCGTCAGTGCAAGCCCACCGCCCAGCAATCCGGACACAACCAGGGCGCCTCCGATGGCGCCAAGCGGGGTGACAAGCGTGGAGGAACGCGTCTACGGAAGCGTACTCTTAGCGACCTGCAACCGCTGGTTCGTGATGGTCGCTACCGGATAGGTCCTCACGCGAGCAAGCACGCCACCTGCGAAGGCTTCACCGAGCAGGACATCCTGGCGGCCGTCTTCTACGGGCGCGAGTTGATGCGCTACGTGCAGGACGAGAGGTTGCTCGTGCTCGGATTCATCCGTCCCAGTCCCGAGGTCCACATCCCGCTTCACGTGGTCCTCGACTACAGCACGCCACGGTGGGTCGATGTGGTCACGGCGTTCATCCCCA
Source organism: Trueperaceae bacterium (assembly GCA_036381595.1). Taxonomy (NCBI): domain Bacteria; kingdom Thermotogati; phylum Deinococcota; class Deinococci; order Trueperales; family Trueperaceae; species Trueperaceae bacterium. Next base: position 44,406 of record DASVCN010000009.1, read on the forward strand.
TGGAACCGCACCGGGTGGTGTCGCGAACGCGCTTGGCCGAGGCGCTCCGCTACGACCGGCACATCCCGGCGAGCCGCTGGGTGGGTCCGGGCGCGGGCTGAACGAGGGGTCGCACCTGGAGGCCGACGTGCCGCCTGACGGCGGCCGGGCAGCTACCGGTCGGCGCTGGTGTTCCGTCCTTCGAATCGGTAGAAGCGCCGCGCGTTGGCGTCGGTACACTCCTCGATCCGCTCCAGGGTCTCGCCTCGCACTTGGGCCAACCGCTCCGCCGTGTGTCTGACGAAGGTCGGGAGGTTGCGCTTGCCTCGCTTGGGCGCCGGCGCCAGGTAGGGGCTGTCCGTCTCGACCATCAGTCTGTCGAGAGGCACCAGCCTGGCCGCTTCCCGTAGCGGTTCGGCGCTCGGATACGTCAGGTTGCCCGCGAAGGAGACCAGCCAGTCGAGTTCCAGAGCCGTCTCTAGCAGTGGCTGGTTCCCGTTGCAGCAGTGGAGGACGCCGCGCCGGTGACCCGCCTCGCGGATCGCCCGACTCGCCTCACTCGACGCCTCGTCGCTCCCCTGCCTGTCGCGTACGTGGAGGATGAGCGGCAGATCGAGTTCGATCGCCAGGCCGGCGTGCCACTCGAACGCCGCACGTTGGCTTGCCAGCGTCTCTCTGTCCCAGTGGGTGTCGAATCCGGTTTCGCCTACCGCTACCACTTTGTGCCCACGAGCCTGCTCTTCGACTCGATCGCGTACTCCCTCGTCGGCTGCGTCACCAGCGTCGTTCGGGTGGATGCCGACGGCCGCCCAGACGTTGGCGATGGTGGCAGCGAGACGCAACGAGCGTTCGTTGCTCTCCACCGACGTGCCGACGGTAACGAGGGCCGCCAAGCTCGGATCGGCGGCGGCCGCGGGATCATCGCACGAGTCGAGGTGGCAGTGGCTGTCCGTCATAGGCGGTCAGCATACCGGCGATCCAGTGTCGAAACGGCTCCTGGAAAACCCGGTCGGGACCATGACGTAGAGTGAGAATCCCGTAAGAAGTCGGTAAGAACCGAGTAAGAGGCTCCTTGCTACCTTCCTCACAGACGATGATCTGACCGGAGCCCGAGCGGCGACCGGATGTCGGAGAGGAACACGAGGATGGTCCAGGAGATCGAATCGTTCGAGTACATAGCGAGTCTTTCTAACGAGCAGCTCGGCGAGCTGATGGGCAAGTGCCAGGACATGATCGACGACGGCTCGGCCACCATCGACGAGTACGAGGCGTTCGTGATCTGTCAGAGGGAACTGGCGAGGCGCACCTGGGCCTGACGCCCAGCGCCTGATTTCACAAATGGAGATGCAGGTGGCGACGTAGCATGCCCCATGTTGCGTCGCCACCTGCTTTTCTTCGTCACCATGCCGCTGCTGGCGGCCTGCGCACCGCATTTGCCCGCCCTCGGTCAGGCAACACCGACTGCTCTCGAGACCGCGGTACTGCCCGAGTTCACTCGTGTAGGCACAGCCTCCTGGTACGGCCCCGGCTTCGCCGGCCGGCTCACCGCCAGTGGCGAGGTGTTCGACCCCAGCGAGCTGACGGCCGCTCACCGCACCCTGCCCTTCAACACCCACCTGAGGGTCACCAACCTCGCCAACGGCCGCAGCGTCGTGGTGAGGATCAACGACCGTGGACCGTTCAGCGGTGGCCGGATAATCGACCTCTCGAGGGCGGCGGCCGAAAGCATCGGCATGATAGGCAGCGGCACCGCCCGGGTGAGGCTCGAACCGATCAGCGGCGTCGGAGGGGTACTGCCTGCCGCCCCGGATCCTTCCCTCGCCCACTGGGACGTCATCGCACGCGGCTTTCAGCCGGGTGAACTCCTGCTCCTCTCCTCGGCCACCAGCGGGCCAATCCTCGTGCGCGTGGTGGGCAACGAGATACCTGCCTCGGCGGGGGCAGAGATACTCGTCTCTCCGGAACTGTCGAGGGAGCTGGGAAGCAGCGTCACCGTGCAGGCCCGGCGCTAAACCGAGCCCGGTCGCCTGCGACAGGCGGCGGCTATCTCCCTAGCTAGGTCACCTGCGACATGCCGCGGCTATCTCCCTCGCAAGGCCCGCTGGCGAGCCTCCCTCCTCGAGTAACCTGACCAGGGCCGAGCCCACGACGACGCCATCGGCGGCCCGGGCTACCGGCCTGGCAGTTGCGCCGCTGGAGACTCCGAAGCCCACCGCCACCGGTATCTCGCTCACCTGCTTCACGCGCCGCACCAGCTCGGGCACCTCGGCCCCCACGGAATCGCGAGCGCCGGTGACGCCGGTGACCGAGACCGCGTAGACGAAACCTCGGCAGGCCGCCGTCACCTTGCGGAGGCGCTCCTCCGTCGACGTCGGCGCCACCAGGAAGATCGTGTCGAGGCCCACGTCGCGCGCGACGGGGAGCAGCCCCTCGGCCTCTTCCGGGGGAAGGTCCGGGAGGATGACGCCGTCCGCGCCCGCCGCCCGCAGCTCTCTCACGAACGCCGATTCGCCCCCTGGGTAGGTGTAGATCGGGTTGTAGTAGGTCATCACGAGCAGCGGCTTCTCGGTCCCGGCTCTCAGGTTCGAGACCAGTTCGAGGGTTCGCGCGGGTGTCACGCCGGCTTCGAGCGCCAGCTGGGAGGAGCGCTGGATGGTGGGTCCGTCGCCGAGCGGGTCGGAGTAGGGGAGGCCGACCTCGAGCAGGTCGGCGACCTCGAGCAGTTCGCGGGCCGCGGCGAGGAACCGCTGGTCGTCGGGGAAGCCGGCCGTCAGGTAGGGCACGAACGCCGCCCGGTTCTCGCTGCTCGCTGTAGCGAAAGCCTCCGAGATCCGGCTCACGACGGCACCTCGGTACGTTCCAGCAGCCGGCGCGCCTCGTTGACGTCCTTGTCGCCGCGGCCGGAGAGGTTGACCAGTACGACCGAGCCGGCACCCAGCTCACGGCCGAGGGTGAGGGCGTGGGCCACCGCGTGAGCGCTCTCGAGGGCGGGGATGATCCCCTCGGCCCGCGCCAGCAGCTGGAACGCCTGCAGCGCTGCGGTGTCGTCGACAGCGACGTACTCGGCAAGCCCGGCATCCTTGAAGTAGCTGTGCTCGGGCCCCACGCCAGGGTAGTCGAGACCGGCCGAGATGCTGTGAGCCGGCATTATCTGGCCGTTGTCGTCAGACAGGAGGTACATCAGCGCACCGTGGAGCACGCCCCTCTTGCCGAAGCTGATCGAGGCCGCGTGGGAGCCGCTGGCGATCCCGTGACCGGCCGCTTCGACCCCGACCAGCCGAGGCCGCTCCCCTGAAGGGAGGTAGGCGTAGGGCGCGAAGAGCCCGATCGCGTTGGAACCGCCCCCGACGCAGGCGACGACTGCGTCCGGGGCACGTCGTCCCTCCTGTTCTTCGAGCTGCTCCATCGCCTCGAAGCCGATCACGCTCTGCAGGTCGCGGACGATCATCGGATAGGGGTGGGGACCAACCACCGAGCCGATGATGTAGAAGGTGTCGCGAACGTTGGTGACCCAGTCGCGGATCGCCTCGTTGGTGGCGTCCTTGAGGGTGCGGGTGCCGCTCGCAACGGGACGTACCTTTGCCCCCAGCAGCTCCATGCGGAAGACGTTGAGCGCCTGACGGCGGACGTCCTCCTCGCCCATGTAGACGATGCACTCGAGACCGAACAGGGCGGCCGCGGTAGCGGTGGCGACGCCGTGCTGGCCTGCCCCGGTCTCGGCGATCACCCGCTTCTTGCCCATCCGCCTGGCGAGCAGGGCCTGCCCGACGGTGTTGTTGATCTTGTGTGCACCCGTGTGGTTGAGGTCCTCGCGCTTGAGGTATATCCGGGCGCCGCCGGCTTCGCGACCCAGGTTGTCAGCGCGAGTGAGCAGGCTCGGACGGCCCACGTAGCTCTCGAGGTAGCCGTCCAGCTGTACCCGGAAGGCCGGGTCGGCCATGGCTTCGCGGTAGGCCCCCTCCAGCTCGTCCAGTGCGGGAATGAGGGTTTCTGGCACGTAGCGGCCGCCGTAGATGCCGAAGCGGCCGCGCCGGTCTGGCGTCGGGAAAGTGAAGGTCATCTGGCCTCCAGGGAGTTGTCGAATGGGGTTACTCGGTATATGGGCCGGCAACAGGCCGGCCTGGGCCGCCGAACCGGTCAGCCCAGGCGCCACCAGCGCTGATGATGCCACTTGAAGCTGCGCGGCGTACGGTAGCGCGGCCGAGAACGCATGGGCAGATTGTAGCAGCAACTCGGCGTAGCTCAGGCCGAGGCGATGATGAGGCCCGTGCTCTTGGTGATCCGAACCCGCCCTTCGCGATCTATCCGTTGCTGGATCAGACCTCGGACCTCGGCCAGCCGTTCCTCCTGCTCGGAGTCGAGGGCGAGCGCCGAGAGGATGTAGCGCACCAGTACCTCTGGTGTAGGGCGATGCGGGCCTCCAGTCGGGAGGAGTCCCGGTACTGACTGGTGAGCAGGTAGTTCTGGTCGGTGTAGCGAGTCACGACCTCAGCAAACCATCTGATGCCGTGCCGGTGGCGCCAAAGAGAAGAAGGCCGGCGCCCCCGTGCCGGCCTTCCCTCTGTCGGTGGTTCCGCTGCCCCCGATGTGAAAGAGGATAAGGCAGGCGTGCATGTGCCGATAGAACCAGGTGTCGCATCCGATCGATGACAGTTGTCTCAAGGCGCCGCGGCGATCACCGGATGGTCCGTGCTCCGCCGCGCGCCGGGACCAGTTGGATCCGGGCGAGATAGCGCTGGCTCCCGCCCAGTGAGGCGTACTTCCGCCAGATCGCGTCGAGTTCGCTCTGCATCGCCTTGGCGTCCTCGAAGTTCAGGTAGAGGGCATCGTGCGAGGCCGAGAGAATGGCGGGGGAGGCACTGGCCAACGGGTCCACGAGTTCGAACGGTCGGCGGGCCAGTCCTACGTTTAGTACTCCGGCCTCGTCACGCCATACCTGGTGCCCCCAGTTCGGGTACCAGTCCGACCATGCCTCGAGCATCCCCTTGTCGAACTCTTCGTCCCAGTACCGGTTCCACTGGCCGCTCCAGGTTTCCGGTCCTTCCGCCACCGCATGAGGGATGAAGAAGCTTCGAGCGGCGCTACGGTAGAGCTTCAGCGGCTTGCCGATCCGCCGGATAGTGCCGCTGACTTCGAGCAGGCCCAGCTGCAGGAACCGCTGTACTCGCCTATACTGCGTGCTCACTGGGACATCGAGCATTCTTGCCACTTCGGTTACAGTCAGTTCCTGGTCGATGAACGGCGAGAGTTGCGAGAGCGTCGCAGGCTCCCTGAGGAGGACGGCGGCGCGCGGGTCGCGCACGATCATCACCCTGTTTGCATCCAGCTCTTCCATATCAAGCAGGGTAGCGCGACAGTCAGTCATGGATGCGAATCGACCGAACCGGGCGAAGGGAGTTGGAGTGCTTCGCCCGTTTCATTACGGACCCTTCCTCCGCTACTTCCTTAGCCAATCCATTTCCAGCGTCGGCAATCGCGTTTATGCACTGGCTCTCCCGTTCCTGATATTCGAGCTAGGGGGCGACGCGGGTGATCTCGGTACCGCTTTCACCGCCTTCTCGGTCCCGCAGCTCCTGTTCCTCCTGGTAGGCGGCTTGGCGGTGGATCGGCTACCGCGCCGGCAGCTCATGATCCTCGCTGACCTTCTACGCCTGGCTGTCCTAGCGGTCGTCGTCGTCCGGCTGGCGACAGGAACACCGACCCTCCTCGAAGTGCATCTGATGGCAGGGCTCTTCGGCTTCGCCAGCGCCTTCTTCCAACCCGCGTCGTTCTCCATCGTGCCGGAACTCCTACCGAAGGAGGAGTTGGCCTCGGGGAACAGCCTGAGGGCGTTCTCGCAGGAGATGGCCGGGGTGCTCGGTCCCCCGATAGGTGGGGTTCTCGTGGCCTCGGGCGGCGTCGCTTTCGCACTCGGCTTCGACCTTCTCACTTTCGTGGTCGGGGTGGCACTGCTCTTCACACTACCGGGCGCTCCTCCGACTGATCCCGACGTCCATGAACCGTTCGCCTTCCGGCAAGAGTTCCTGGCTGGTTTCGACTACGTTCTGGGAAGCACCTGGCTCTGGCTGACCATCCTCATCTTCGCCTCCGTCAACGTGTTCATGGCCGGCTCGATAGCCGTGGTCCTACCGGTAGTCGCCGAGTCGTCGCTCGGCGGTGCAGCCGCTTTGGGTTGGCTGCTCGCTGCGATGGCCGGCGGCGCTCTCGGTGGATCGCTGCTCCTGGGCCAGCTGGGACTACGCCGGCGGCGGGGCCTCACGGCCTACCTGGGCGTTGCTGTCTCCGGGTTCTGCCTGCTGTCGTTCGCCCTGGTTCCTACTATGACCGTGGGGCTTACCTCGATGTTCCTGCTGGGGGCGAGCCTGATCCTCTTCGGTGTGATCTGGGAGTCTACCGTTCAGGAGCTGGTGCCGGCCCAAATGCTGGGCCGGGTGATAAGTATCGACATGCTCGGGTCGTTCGCGCTCCTGCCTCTCGGATACCTGCTCCTCGGTCGAGCTGTGCAGGCGTACGGCCCGGCCGTCGTGCTGTTCACATGCGGTACGCTCACCGTCGCGCTCGTGCTCGTCGGCCTGGCGGTTCCCGCCATCAGGCGTCTCGATTAACCGGATCTGGCGTTGGAGGGCGGTTCGGTGCTCGGCCGAGCAGACGGGCCGGTACGGCGAGAAAGGCAGGTGACCGTGGGAATACTCAGTGGACTACTGGGGCACGCTTCGGAAGTCGACGTCGAGAGGCTGGAGCAGGAGTTCTCGACGCTGCTGGTCGAAGGTGAGGCGATAGAGCATGCCTATCGGGTCCTCCGCGACCTGATCGTGTTCACCAACCTGCGGCTTGTGCTAGTGGACAAGCAGGGTCTCACGGGGAAGAAACGGGAGTACGTCTCGGTCCCGTACGGCAGCATCACCCGCTTCTCCAAGGAGACGGCCGGCCGTTTCGACATGGACGCCGAGATCAGGCTCTGGCTGCGCGGCGAGGGCTCCCCGATGACTTTCGAGTTCCGGAAGGACAGGAACGTTCACGACGTCTACCGGATACTGAGCAGTTACGTGCTGAAGGGGTAGCCTGAGGCCTACAGACCGAGCCACCGCAGCTCCTCGGGCGTGAGGGCGTGTGGCTCCCGGCGCAGTTGATCGAGCGAGGCGATCGACAGGAACTCGGCCGCTTCCAGCGGCTCGGGCCGTTCGAGGAAGCCGAGGGTCGCGGCCAGCAGGCCTACCACCTTCGCGGCCGTTACACCGCTGCTCCTCAACGCCGAGAGGGTGAGGGAACCGCGTCGTTTGGCGAGGCGCTCGCCACTTTCGTCGAGCAGCAGCGGAACGTGCATGAACGCCGGAGGCTCCCTGCGCAGCGCCCTGTAGACGAGGAGTTGGGCGGCGGTCGAATGCAGCAGGTCGTCCCCCCTCACCACCTCTTCGATACCCATCTCCAGGTCGTCCACCACCACCGCGAACTGGTAGGCCCAGGCGCCGTCCGCTCGCCGCAGCACGACGTCGCCCACCTCGCTGGCGGCCTCGAACACAACCTCGCCGTGGAGGGCGTCGTGGAAACGCAACTCGGTCTCCTCGGCCTGCAGCCTCAACGCGGGTCGCTTCCCTTGGGCCCTCTTGCGCTCCCTGACGAGCCGGTTCCGCCGCCGCTCCTGCTCCCCGTACACGGGTGTTGCACCATGCGGGGCAGAGGAGAGCTCGCGTAGTTCCCGCCTCGAGAGGTAGCACTCGAACACCGCTTCGCGGTCGGCCAGTTCGGCCAGCGCCCGCTCGTACAGGGCGTGGCGCTGCGACTGGCGGTACGGTGCGTGGGCGCCCCCCACGTCCGGACCCTCGTCCCAGTCGATCCCCAGCCAGCGGAGCTCGTCGAGGTTCCCTGGCACCGCCGCCGGCACGGTGCGCGGTTCGTCGAGGTCTTCGACCCTCATCACGAAAGAGGAACCGGCGCCACGGGAGCGCCACCAGGCGACGAGCGCGGTGCGCGCGTTGCCCAGATGGAGGTCGCCGGTGGGGCTGGGCGCGTAGCGTCCGCGACTCATGGCCGGCAGATCAGCGTCGTCGGGCTCTCACCGTTGCGCCTCGTCGGCGAGGACGATACCGTCGACGCCCAGCGACGAGACGACGGCCAGGGACACCAGTGGCACGCCGAGGGGACCCAGCAGCGACCTCCCCCCGGCGAACGACTTCTCTATCACGAAGCCGGCGCCGACGAGCTTCGCCCCGGCTCCTTCGATCAGCTGTGCGAGCGCCACGACCGTTCGACCGCTGGCGAGGAAGTCGTCGATGAGCAGGGTCCTGTCGCCGGGCCTCAGGTACTCGGGAGAGACCAGCAGTGAAGTGATGCCCCCCTTCGTATGCGAGGGCGCCCGGGCCTCGAGCGCACGATCACTCATCGTCACCGGGCGCTTCTTCCTGGCGTATACGAGGGGCACATCGAAGGCTATCGCCGTGGCGAGCCCCGGCCCTATGCCGGAAACCTCTGCCGTCACCACGCGGCTGACTCCCGTCACGCCCGCCGCTTCGAAGCGCCGTCGGAACTCGCGCCCCATCTCGAGCGTGAGGCGCGGGTCGAGCTGGTGGTTGAGGAAGCCGTCCACCTTGAGGATGTTGCCCGGGAGGACCCTTCCCTCCGCCAGGATACGCTCGCGAAGCTCCTTCACGTCCCCCTCACCCGGCCGCCTCACGCGGATGCGTTGCCGTCGACTCCGCTCCTTCACCCAGCTCCTTGAGGAGGAATGCCCAGACCTCGGCGTACTCATCGATGATCGCGTCCGTAGGCTTGCCCATGCCATGGCCTGCCCGCGTTTCTATCCTCACGAGAATCGGATGATCACACCCTTGAGCCGCCTGCAGCGTCGCAGCGAACTTGAAGGTGTGAGCGGGAACGACGCGATCGTCGTGATCTCCGGTCGTGAGCAGAGTGGCCGGGTAGCAGGTACCCGGCTGCACGTTGTGAAGCGGCGAGTAGGCGTGGAGGAAGGGGAACTGCTCGGGGTCGTCGGCTCGACCGAAGTCGGATGCCCAGCGAGAACCGACGGTGAACAGGTGGTAGCGAAGCATGTCGAAGACGCCTACGGCGGCGTGAGCCGCCCCGAACAGTTCCGGCCTCTGCGTGATACACGCCCCAACCAGCAGGCCGCCGTTCGAACCTCCCTGGATCGCAAGCCTCTTAGTCGAGGTGATCCCGCTCCAGATCAGGTGCTCGGCACAAGCTATGAAGTCGTCGAAGACGTTCTGCTTCCTCTCGAGGGTGCCGGCCTCGTGCCACTCCCGGCCGTACTCGCCCCCGCCACGGAGGTTGGCGATGGCGAGGACGCCGCCCCGCTCGAGCCAGGCGAGTCTGTTGACCGAGAACGCTGGGGTGAGCGAGACGTTGAAGCCGCCGTAGCCGTAGAGGAGCGCAGGGTTGTCGCCGTTGCGTTCCAGGTCGCGATGGTGGACGAGGAAGAGCGGCACCCTGGTGCCATCGGGCGATTCCGCGAACTCCTGCCGCACCAGGTAACGAGAGGCGTCGAAAGGTAGATCGGGGTCGCTGAGTCGCTCCATCTTGCCGGAGGGGTAGCTGAGTCTGTAGGCGGTCGGTGGTTCGAGGAAGGAGGTGAAGAGGATGAATCCTTCGTCGTGGTCCCGCTCTCCGGTGAGGGCGGCGACGCTACCCAGGCCGGGCAGTTCGATCTCACCCTGCGGCTCTCCTCCCGTGCTGCAGCGCCTGAGCCGGTGGCTGCCATGCTCCTGGTATGTCAGCACGAACTCGTTGGCGACCAGGCCGGCCCCCTCCAGCAGATAGTCCCCCTCGGGCACGAGGTCGCGCCACACCGTAGGTGAGGCCAGGTCGACCGCAACCACTTTGCCCATGCCGTTGCCGCGGTCGGTCCGCAGGTAGAAGGTGTCGCCGTCGTTGCCTATGAACAAGACCTGATCCTCGAACTCGTCGACCAACGGCTGGAACTCTCCCCCCTCGAGTGGGCGATAGTAGAGCAGGTTCCTGGGCTCGGTACTGCGGGAGATATGCAGCACCAGGTAGCGGTCGTCATCGGAGGTCGCAGCGAAGAACATCCAGGAAGGCTCGTCCTGACGCTCGAAGACGACCACATCCTCAGACTGCTCGGTGCCGATGCGGTGGAGACAGAGCTTGGGTGCCTCGTTCCGCTCCAGATAACGGTCACCCTGCGGCTCCTCGAATCGTTGATAGTAGAAACCGGAACCGTCGCGCAGCCAGGCCAGGCTGGTGAACTTCACCCACTCGAGCCGGTCGGCGAGATCCTCGCCGGTAGCTACGTTGCGCACGTGCCAGGTGGTCCAGTCGGAACCGGCCTCACTCAGTCCGTAGGCGAGCAGTTCTCCATCCGGACTCGCCGAGGTACCGGTAAGCGCCACCCGACCGTCGCGTGAGAGGGTGTTGGGATCGAGGAGGATTCGTCCTGCCGCGCCCGCTTCCGGCATGACGAAGAGGACGTCCTGCTTCTGCAGGCCGCTATTGCGCAGCTGGAAATAGCGCTTCCCCTTGCGGACCGGAGCGGATTCGCGGGGATGGTTCCAGAGTTCAGCCAGGCGACGCCTGATCTGAGCCGCCAGCGGATCCCCTTCGAAGTAGCATCGCGTCACTTCGTTCTGGCGGGCGATCCAGTCCCGAACCTCCGGGGTTTCGGCGGACTGCTCGAGCCAGCGGTAGGGGTCGGCGACTACGGTCCCGTGGAAGTCGTCGATCTGAGCGTCTCGCTTGCTCTCGGGATAGCTGTCGTGCATGGGAAAAGCTACCACGGGTACCGGAACCTGCTGAAGGAGGGCGGCCGCGCGGCCGCCCTCGCTCGTCGGGCTGAGACCCTACTCAGGCTCGTCCGGCCCGCTCCATCGCGTTCATCATCGCGGTGCCCATGTCCGAGGGGCTCTCGGCGACTTCGACGCCGGCCTCGCGCAACGCGCTGATCTTGTCGGCCGCCGTGCCTTGCCCGCCCGAGATGATGGCGCCCGCGTGCCCCATCCGCTTGCCCGGAGGTGCGGTGGTGCCGGCGATGAAGGCGGCCGCCGGCTTGCCGAGCTCCTTGGCTATGAACTCGGCGGCCTGCTCCTCGGCGCTGCCGCCTATCTCGCCGATCAGGATCACGCCTTCGGTTTCCGAGTCGTCGGCGAAGAGCTCGAGCACGTCCACGAAGTTGGTGCCGTTGACCGGGTCGCCGCCGATGCCAACGGCAGTGCTCTGCCCCAGCCCGTTCTGGGTGAGCTGGTGCACAGCCTCGTAGGTCAGGGTTCCCGAGCGGCTCACCACGCCGATGCGGCCCCGCTTGTGGATATAGCCCGGCATGATGCCGATGCGACACTCGCCGGGGGTGATCACGCCGGGACAGTTCGGTCCCACCAGGCGTGTGTTCCGGCCCTGCAGGTAACGCTTGACCCTGACCATGTCGTCGACCGGGATGCCCTCGGTGATGCAGATGACGAGCTCTAGTCCGGCGTCGACCCCCTCCATGATCGCGTCGGCGGCGAACGGAGCGGGTACGAAGATGACGGAGGTGTTGGCTCCGGTCTCCTTGACCGCGTCACGGACCGACGGGTGGATGGGCACCTCGACCCGATAGGTGTCCGGTCTGCCGGTTACTCCGCTGTGGTCGGTTTCCCCTTCGAACAGCTCCACCTCGCCGGCGCGGGTGGGGTGAACGGCGGCAACCACTTCTGTTCCGTAGGCGATCGAGCGGTCGGCGTGGAAACGACCCGCCCCGCCGAGACCCTGTATCAGCAATCTGGTGTCCTTGCCTACGAGGATGCTCATCGCGCCAGCTCCACGACCTTGCGGGCGCCCTCTTTCATGCTCGCCGCCGAGACGAGGTTGAGTTTCGACTCGTCGAGTATCCGCTTGCCCAGGTCCACGTTCGTACCCTCGAGGCGCACGACCAGCGGCACCTCGAGCCCCACCTCCTTGACCGCGCCGACGATGCCCTCCGCGATGACGTCGCAGCGCATGATGCCGCCGAAGATGTTGACGAAGATGCCGCGGACGTTCGGGTCCCGGGTGATGATCCCGAATGCCGCCGCGACGTTCTCGGTCGTGGCGCTGCCGCCCACATCGAGGAAGTTCGCCGGCTCTCCGCCCACCTGCTTGATGGTGTCCATCGTCGCCATGGCGAGGCCGGCGCCGTTGACCAGGCAGCCGATGGTGCCGTCGAGCTTGATGAAGGCCAGGTCGTACTTCCCGGCCTCGACCTCGGCTGGATCCTCTTCGCTCTCATCGCGCATCGCGGCGATCTGCGGGTGGCGGAAGAGCGCGTTCCCGTCGATGCTCATCTTGCCGTCGAGGGCCATGACGTCGCCCGACTTGCTGACGACCAGAGGGTTGATCTCCAGCAGCTCGGTGTCGAGGTCACTGGCCACCTTGCCGAGCGTGCTGATGAACCGTTTGCCGTTCTTGTAGGCCTGGCCGCGCAGCCCCAGGTGCCAGGCGAGGTAGTGGGCCTGGAAAGGCATCAGCCCGACCGCCGGATCGACGGTCTGGCGCAAGATCTTCTCGGGGGAACGGGCCGCGACCTCTTCGATCTCCATCCCGCCTTCGGTCGAGGCCATCACCACGTTGCGGCCCTGAGCGCGGTCGAGCACCACCGAGAGGTAGAGTTCGCGGTCGATGTCTATCCCCTGCTCGATGAGGAGGGTGCGGACCTCCTTGCCCTCCGCCCCGGTCTGGACGGTGACGAGGGTCGATCCCAGCATCTTCTCGGCCAACTCCTCGACCCGCTTCTCCGCGGCTTCGACGCCACCTTCGATCCCATCGGTGACCACGGTGACGCCACCGAGTTCCGGATGCTCCTCGAATCTGCCCTTGCCGCGACCGCCGGCGTGGATCTGCGACTTCACCACCACTACGGGGTTGCCAGTGGCCTCGACGAGCGGCCGAACGGCCGCCGCCGCTTCGCTTGCCGAACGCGCGACCCGCCCTTCGGGAACGGCCAGACCGCGTTCTCGCATAAGACTCTTGGCCTGGTACTCGTGGATCTTCAAAAGACGACCTCCAGTTGCTTGTTGTCCCGGTTGTGCTGTCGAAACCGGCTGCTGTGCCCCGAACGCGCCCTAGCCTAACGCGCTACGAACTCTCCCGCTACCGTTGTAGACGTTCGTCCGGGTGATGGGTGCCCGGGAGCGCGCCTCCCCGCGGTTGCCGTCCGATGCGGCAGAGACGTACCATTCGGCATGATTCGCACCGCCATACTTAGCGTTCAGGGGAGCGGCGGGAGCGGGGAGGGCACGGTCGCAGCCGTCCGCGAGGTGCTCGGACGCGGGCCGTTCACCGAGGTCGACTATCAGGTAGTGCCCGACGAGCAGGCGATGATCAGGGCGAAGCTGAGGCTCTGGGCCGACGACTCCTCGGCCGACCTGGTCCTCACCCTCGGGGGGATAGGGGCCCAGATGCGCCATCGCACGCCAGATGCCACCCTCGAAGTGATCGACAGGCAGTTCCCGGGCATACCCGAGATTCTCCGGGCCGCTGGCTCCCGCGAGGACCGCGGGGCGGGACTATGGCGGGCCGCGGCCGGGGTGCGCCGGCACACGCTGATCGTCAACCTTCCCGGTGAAGCGCGTTCCGCGGGAACTGCCCTCGCCGCCGCCCTTCACCTGCTGTCCGACGCCGCTCGGGTCCTGGCCGACGCTCGCAGGCTGGCGGCCAACCTCGACCCCGAAGCGGATTCGAACCCTCCCGGCCGCTGAGGCCTCACCATCGGCATGGAGATCCTGGCGGCCCTCGTCTTCCTGCTCCTCTTCGCCGTCGCCCTGGCAGGTATAATCCTGCCGGTCCTGCCCGGTGTACCGATCGCCGCTCTGGGGGCGCTGCTTGCCGGCTGGATTACCGGGTTCGAGCGCCTCTCGCTCATCCCGCTCATCATCGTTGGCGCTCTGACCGTGCTGGCCCAACTGGTAGAGATAGGTTCTTCCTGGGTCGGGGCGCGCTACTACGGGGCGGGCCGGCCTGGCCTCTGGGGGGGCGTGATCGGTTCGCTCATGGGCCTGATCCTCTTCCCTCCGTTCGGCTTCCTCGTAGGGGCCCTCGTGGGAGCCGTGCTGTTCGAACTGTTGGCGGGACGGGCCTTCAACGAAGCGGTGAAGGCGGGTGTCGGGGCGTTCGTGGGGACGCTCGGGGGAGCCGTAGCGAAAGTCGTGATCCTGGTGGCGATCGGCGTCGTGGTGCTGCCTCGCTTGTGGCCGTGGTGATCAGCTTCGAACTGCTCCACGCGTGGCGCGGGGCGACTTGCGCCCAAGTCTGCGCCCGAGACCTCTATACTCGTCTTTCGGAGACGAAGTCACGGGTCGCCGCTGCCAGTCTGGCTTCGGCGTGAAGGAGTAGAGGACATGGATCCCATCATGCTGCAGATCGGGCCGCTGGCCATCCGCTGGTACGGCTTCCTTATCGCCGCCGGAGTGCTCGTAGGGTCCCTCTGGGCGACCAGGCTCGCGCCGTCGAGAGGCGTCGATCCCGAGAAGCTCCTCGACTCGGCGCCGCTGCTGGTCGTAGCCGGCATCATCGGCGCCCGCCTGGTGTACGTGCTCACCAGTCCCGATGCCTTCTTCGGGCCCGATGGCAACTGGGTCGATGCTTTCAAGGTGTGGCAGGGGGGCATATCGATCCATGGTGGGATCCTCGGCATAGTCCTTGCGCTCTGGGGCTACGCGCGGGTCCGGAAGATGAACATGTGGGCCGCGCTCGACGTGATGACGCTCGTCGGGGCGCTCGGAATCATCGGCGGACGGATCGGCAACTTCATGAACGGCAGCGACACCGGCGGGCGTCCCACCGACTGGGCGATCGGCTTCGACTGGCCCCCTCCGGGTACCGACACCCTGGGCGCCTTCGGCCGCACCATCTTCGGCGACCCGCTCTGGCTCTACGGGCCGCCCGCCTGCACCAACGTGGCGGTGGGCGAACCGTGCACCGTTCACCTCACTCCGCTCTACGGGGCCATCATCGGCGTGATCCTGGTCTTCGTGTGCCTCTGGGCGCTGGGCCGCAGCAAGGCTCCCGGCTTCGCCTTCTGGCAGTTCGTCCTCTGGTACTCCGTCCTCCGCTCGCTGCTCGAGGAGCCGTTCCGCGACAACCCACTGGTGTGGCCCGTCTACCTCAACGAGAGCGCAGGCATCGGCTTCTTCACCCTCACCCAGCTGGTGAGCATCCCGATCATCCTCGTCGCCATCTACATCCTGCTCACCATGGATCCGGACGCCGAGGAGCGCCGCGAACGACTCGCCATGCGGGCCCGGCGACGCTGACGGTGTCCCGCGAGTTCTCGGCGGTCATACTCGCCGCCGGCCACGGCACGAGGATGAAGTCGAGCCTGCCCAAGATGCTCCACGCGGTCGCCGGCAGACCGCTGCTCGAGCACGTCGTCCGGGCGGTGCTGCCGCTGCAACCGGAGCGCACGATACTGGTCGTCGGCCATGGGGCCGAGCGAGTGAGACAGCACTTCTCCGACTTCGACGTCTCCTTCGCCCTGCAGGAGGAACAGCTCGGCACGGGTCACGCTCTGAAGACGGCTCTGCCCGCTCTGGCCGACATCCCCGGGGACATCATGGTCCTGACCGGCGACAGTCCGCTGCTGACGAGCCAGACCCTCGAGGCGCTGCGCTCCGGGCACCAGCGGAGTAGGGCGGGGATGACCATGCTCACCTACGTCGTGCAGGATCCGACCGGCCTGGGCAGGGTGGTCCGTGACGACCGGGGTCGGCTGGCCCGGATCGTCGAGGAGAAGGATGCGAGCGAGTCCGAACGCCGCATCCGCGAGATAAGCCCCGGCCTCTTCATCTTCGACCGGCACGTGTTCGATTTCATCGGAAGGCTGAGCAACGACAACGCGCAAGGGGAGTACTACCTGCCGGATCTGTCGCGGTTCTACCTGGAAGCTGGGCTGGGGGTGCATACCGTCGAGGGTGAAGACGAGACCGGACTCCTGGTCGGCGTGAACGACCGGTCGCAACTGGCGTGCGCCGAGCGGATACTTCGGGAGCGGATCCGCCGCCACTGGATGGCCGAGGGGGTGAGCATGGTCGCCCCGGAGCAGACCTTCATAGACGACACCGTCGAGTTGGGCCGCGACGTCATCCTCGAACCGGGTGTGGTGCTCCGCGGCGCGGTCCGTCTGGGCGAGGGGGTCCGAGTGGGCGCCTACTCGGTCCTCGAGGACGTGACAGTTCCGCCCGGCGAAGCGATAGCACCGCACACCGTTAGGCTCAGGGCAGAAGCGGCCGGCTGAACGCCTTCGATCACGTCTTCATCGACACGGGGGCCAGGTCCACCGGTGCTAGAGTGGTGGGCGGTGATCGGCTGATGTCCCTCCTCAAGAAACCACGCGCGGTGCTCGCCCTCGAGGACGGCACCGTCTACTACGGGTACGCATTCGGGTTCGAGGGCAAGACCGTCGGCGAGGTGGTGTTCAACACCTCGATGACCGGCTACCAGGAGATCCTCACGGACCCCAGCTACAGCGGACAGATCGTCACGATGACCTATCCGCACATCGGCAACTACGGAGTGAGCGTCTACGACATGGAGTCGAACAGGCCGTTCGCTCGCGGCTTCATCGTTCGCGAGTTCAGCCGAGTGGCGTCGAACCATCGGTCGAACCAGGATCTGCAGAGCTTCATGGAGCAGCATCGGATCGTTGGGATCGAAGGGATCGACACCCGTGCTCTCACCCGGCGGTTGCGCACCGGGGGGGTGGTGAAAGGCGTCATCGCCCACGGCCAGACCACCGACGAGGAGGAGGCGGCCCTCGTCCAGGAGGCCCGCGACCACGAGGACATCGACGGTCGCGACATGACCCCCGAGGTGACGACCCCGCTTCCCTACGCGAGGCCCACCTTCAAGGAGAACCCACGAGTCGTCGTGATCGACTTCGGGATCAAGCACTCGATCGTCTACAAGCTCGAGCAGGCAGGGGCCGAGGTGATCGTCGTTCCGGCCCAGACCACCCCGGCTCAGATCATGGCGCTCGACCCGTACGGCCTGGTGCTCTCGAACGGACCGGGTGACCCGGGCGGCCCCAAGTACGCCCACGACACTGTCTGGCAACTGTTGGGGCTCCTGCCCACCTACGGCATCTGCATGGGCCACCAGCTCCTCGGTCTGGCGGTGGGCGGCAGGACCTACAAGCTCAAGCATGGCCACCACGGGGCGAACACACCGGTGAAGAACGTGATCACCGGCGAGGTGGAGATAACCTCGCAGAACCACAACTACGCCGTCGATATCGACTCGATCCCGGGTCAACAGTTCCGTGCTACCCACATCAACCTCAACGACGGCACGCTGGAGGGGATGGCGCACGTGCGCTATCCGGTGTTCAGCGTCCAGTACCACCCGGAGGCGAGCCCCGGACCGCACGACGCCAACTACCTGTTCCGCCGCTTCATCGAGGAAGTCAACGCCTTCGAAGGCGCTTCGGCGCTGCCGGCGATACGCTCCGAAGCGGCCGTCTAGAGCTGAGCCCGGCCCGCTAGCCGCGCCGTTGCCTGGCGGCCTCGTAGAGGACCAGGGTGGCGGCGCAGGCCACGTTGAGCGATGAAGCCGAGCCCGTCATGGGGATGGCGATCGTCTCGTCGGCCATATCGGCGTAAGCATGGCTGAGGCCGTCAGTTTCGTTGCCGACGAGCAGAAGGGTAGGTCGCCAGAAGTTGCACTCGTAGACTAGTTTAGCAGCGCGGGCACTGGTGCCCACCACCTGCAGGTCACCGTACTCCTCCCGGATCCTCGTAAGCAGAGGTTCCAGGTCTCTTGCGGACCGAAGGCGCACGACCGGGAGGGCGAAGAGAGAACCCGTCGATGCGGCGACAGCCTGCGGATCGTAGGGGTCGGCGGAGTGTCCGGTGACGATCAGACCGTCGGCTCCCAGGGCGTCACACGACCGTACGAGCGTGCCCAGATTGCCGGGATAGTTCGGCCGGTCGAAGACGACGACGAGGGGCGGGGTACCGAGCGTGATCCTGCCGATGTCGTCTTCCGGAATCTCCACCAGAGCTACGATCTCCGAGGCCTCGCGCTTGTTGCTCAGCTTCGCGTGAAGCGCTGCCGGCAGGGTGTAGTGCGTGTCAGCGGCGCTCGCGTCGACGATGCTCCTGGCCCAGTCGGAGAGCCGCCGGTCGGAGGGGAGGACCAGGCCCTTGATGGGCCAGCCGCCAGAGAGGGCCGTCTCGAGCTGGCGGACACCCTCGACGGGGAAGAGGCGGAGCCTATGCCTGAGATTACGGTTGCTGCGCAGTGCGTCGAGTCGCTGGAAGTCGGCGTTCTCGTTCGGGAGGTGGATGCGTCTGGCGGCCATTCCGCCAGTATCCAGCGGAAGGGCCCTCGCGTGAGCGAGGGCCCGATGTCATCCGTTCCCCGTTGGGCCGGATCTCAGAAGTCGGTCGCGACTTGGGTCAGTCGTTGCCCTGGGTTCCGCTGGTGCGGTGACTGACCGAGCCGCTGCGGTTACCGCGCGATCCCTTGCTGCCACCGCGGTTCCGGCCCCCGCGACCGCGCGAACCGCGCCTCCTGGAGCCGCTGTCGCCGCCTGCGAAGGCGCCGCCTGTACGCTCCTGCGAACGATTGTTGGTGCCGGAGGGCTCGCTGGTTCGCTTGCCGTCGCCGCCGGAGGCGGTCGAGGAGCCTGCGGAGGCGCCGCCGCGGCTCGAACCGTTGCCGTTGCCAGCGCGCGCGCCCGAACCGTTGCCGTTGCGGTTCGTGTTCGCTCTGCCGTTATCCCGCCGACCGCCCGCGCCCCGCTGGCCCCGATCCCGGCTCGTCCCCGCGCCGCCGGCGGCATCGATCGGCAGGTAGCCGAAGCCGTCGATCTCGAGCCGCTCCAGGCGCATCCCGAGCTCCCGCTCTATGGTTCGGATCGCCTTGTCGTCTTCACCGGTGACGAAGGTGTAGGCCTGGCCGCTACGGGCCGCGCGACCGGTACGGCCGATGCGGTGCGTGTAGGCGTCGCCGGTGGAGGGAACGTCGTAGTTGATGACGTGGGTGACGCGGGAGATGTCGATACCCCGAGCGGCGATGTCGGTCGCCACCATGATGTGGAACTTTCCGTCCCGGAAGCCGTCCAGCGCCTGTTGACGCTTGTTCTGCGAGAGGTTTCCCTGCAGTGAGGTGACGAAGAAGTTCTCCCGGTCGAGTTGCTGGGCGAGACGTTTCGCGCCGTGCTTGGTGCGGGTGAAGACGAGCGCCGAACGACTGTCCTCCCGGCGAAGCAGGTGCTTCAGGAGCTCCGTCTTCTGCTCCTTGGCGACCGGGTAGAGAGCGTGCGCTACCGTTTCGGCCGGGGCCGCTCGGCCTATCTCGACTGTGATGGGGCGGTCGAGCACCCCGTGGGCAAGCTGCCGTAGTTCGTCGGGCATGGTGGCCGAGAAGAGCAGCCGCTGCGCCTTCGCAGGGACCTGCTTCATTATCCGCTTGATGGCGGGCAGGAAGCCCATGTCGAACATGTGGTCGGCTTCGTCGAGCACGACCGCTTCGAGTCTCGAGAGGTCGGCGTCGCGCTGCTGCATGTGATCGAGCAATCGGCCCGGGCAGGCCACGATGATCTCGCTGCGCCCCTTCAGGGCTCGGATCTGCGGAGCCTTGCCGACGCCGCCGTAAACGGTCGCCGAGCGCAGCCCGGTCGAGCGGCCCAACAGGCTTATCTCGCCGTGGATCTGCTCGGCCAGTTCGCGGGTCGGAGCGACGATGAGGGCGCGCACGAAGCCGCGTGGACCGTCGATCAGTCGTTGTAGCAGTGGCAGGACGAACGCTGCGGTTTTACCCGTGCCGGTCTGGGCGAGCCCCAGTACGTCGCGTCCGGCGAGGGCAGCGGGGATCGTCTTCTGCTGGATGGGTGTGGGGGTGGTGTATCCGGCAGCGGCCACGCCTGCTGCCACCTTCGGGTGGAGCCCGAAATCTTCGAAAGCCATAGAGAGTCCTTCCTTGGCCAACGCGCCGTTGGAGCAGGCGCGTTACAAACATGTCAGCCAAGTCGCACTCTTTGGCCGATTGTCGTCGTTGATCCGCCGCCGGTGGAAATCTCGATTCGGCGGCCAGATGAGGTGCTACCCGGTCGGTAGCTGATGTCACCATACTACAAGCACGTGGCCGGAAGCGTTCGGGACCGACATCGTCCCAGGATCGCCCCCTCAGGCCGGCAGCCCACCTTCTTCCCGATGCCACGGTTCCAGGACCTCCCGGGCGAGCCCACGCCCCCGCTCGGTGAGGTTCAGCTTCTCCGCCTCGACCCGGATCAGGCCGGCGTCCTCCGCCTCGTGGACGATCCGTTCTACCTTCGTCGCTCGCCAGTGAAGATGCTCGGTAAGGGCCGCGACCCGGTTCTCCTCCTCCTCGCCGGCGCGCCCCTCGTGGTTGAAGAGGTGCACGACCAGCGCCCGGCGATCGATCCCCGCGTGCTGGCGGCGGCGCCTCGACTCCTGAGCGATGAGGCCGTAGCGTGGCCCGAATAGCAGCGCAAGCAGCAGGAACGCGCCGGTGCACAGGGCCATCATCCCGCCTATGGAGACGTTCCAGAGCACCGCCAGGTAGTAACCGGCCACGCTCGCTACGACGGCGATCACCGAGCCGTAGAGGATCATCCGCCAGAGCCTGTCGGTCACGAGGTAAGCCGCCGACGGCGGCACGATGACGAAGGCGACGAAGAGGACGGCTCCCACGGCATCGAAGGCGGCCACGGCGGTGGCGCTCGTGAGAGTGAGGAGCAGGTAGAAGAGCAGGGCCGGCATGAACCCGAGCGCTCGGGCCAGTCCTTCGTCGAACGCCATCAGCTTCAGCTCCTTGTAGAGCAGCGTGACGAAGAGGAGATTGACGGCCGTGATCACCGACATCGACACCAGCGCCAGCGGCGCCTCGGTCCCGCCGATCTGGATGGTATCGAGCCAGACGAACCCGATCTCACCCAACAGAACGGTGTGGGTGTCGATGTGTACGTCCCTCGCGAAGAGGTTGAGCAGCAGTACCCCGATCGAGAAGAGGGCAGGGAAGACCAGACCGATCGCGGCGTCGTTCTTGACCCGGCGGGTGCGTGCCAGCATCTCGATGAGGAGGACGGTGAGGACACCGGTGAGCGCCGCACCGATTATCTGGACGGGCCCGCTCGCCTGGCCCGTGAGCATCCAGACTATGACGATCCCGAAAACGATCGAGTGGCTGATCGCGTCGGTGAGCATGCTGCTTCGCATGAGCACCAGGAAGGTGCCGAGCAGCGAGGCCGCGATGCCGACGAGGGCGCCGGTGGCCATGATGGAGAAGGGGATGTCGAGGAGCAGCTGGGAGATCACCGCGCCTCGCGCTCCTCGTTACCGCCGTCGAGCTGGGTGACGACCCGTGACGCCTCCCGGCGGCCGGAGTCGGTCAACTCCCAGTGCGCCCCTTCTTCCGGCATGTGTTCGACGCGGTTCACCAGACCCCGCCGTTCGAGCGATCCCAGACTCGCGCCGGTGGGCCTGCCGTGGAAGGCGTCCAGCATCCCCTGCTCGGCCGCGTAGCCGGGGTCGTCATGCTCCTGGGCGACACGACTCAGGCTCAACAGGACCCGGTTCTCGAGCAGTGAACGCTGATAGGTCCGCCGTTCCAGCTCGGCCCACAACAGGCCTCGACGGGGCGCGAAGAGCAGCGAGAGGAGCACCACGACCGTGATCGCGAGGACGATCAGGGGTCCGGTGGCCAGGTTGGGTCCCGTGGCGCTGACAACCGCTCCGGTCACCCCGCCGAACGCCCCTATGAGGGCAGACAGCACAACCATCTGCTCCAGTCGGCGGCTCCACTGTCGGGCGGCTGCCGCCGGTGCGACGATCATCGCGGCCATCAGCACCACGCCCACGAGTTGCAGTCCGATGACGATTGCGAGCGCGATGAGCAGTGTCAGCGACGTCTCCAGCAGCACTACGGGTAGACCCAGCGACCCGGCGAAACTCGCATCGAACGTCACGAGCTTGAACTCCTTCCAGAAGGCCGCGAGCAGGAGTAGCGCCAACAGCGTGAGGCCGCCCATGAGCCACAGGTCGCTGCGCAAGATGGCGGCCGCCTGACCGAAGAGGAAGGAATCGAGACCGGCTTGCGAGGCGTTGCCGGTCTGCTGGATGCGGGTGAGGAGGACGACGCCGAGGGCGAAGAAGATGGAGAGCGCTGCGCCGAGCGCCGCATCGGTCTTGAGTCGGCTGCGGCGGGTGAGGACCAGCACGAGCAGGGCGGCGGCAGCGCCGGTGAGGAGAGCGCCGGCAGTGATGCTCTCGAGGTTGCGGGTGCCGGCGACCATGAACCCGAGGGCGACACCGGGGAGTGTGGCGTGCGAGAGGGCGTCGCCCAGAAGACTCTGCTGACGCAACACGGCGAAGACGCCCAGTGCCCCGCTGCTCAACCCGAGCAGGGCCGCCCCTGCCATCACGTTCTGGATCGTGTAATCGGAGAGGAAGGCGATGAGCCCGTCCACGCGTCACTCTCCCTCGGCACTCACCGTTGCCGGCTCGTTGGCGTGCAGGAGTGCCGCCTGACCTCCGTAGGCGGCGCGGAGATTAGCGGCGTTGTAGACCTGCTCAACGGGCCCCTGGGCGATGGCGCGCACGTTGAGGATGAGCAGCCAGTCGAAGTAAGAGCGAACCGTCTGCAGGTCGTGGTGTACGGCGATGACGGTCTTGCCGCCGGCCCGCAACTCGCGGAGGATCTCGATGATCGCTCTCTCGGTGGTCGCGTCCACGCCCGCGAACGGCTCGTCCAGGAAGTAGACGTCAGCTTCCTGCACCAGCGCCCGGGCCAGGAACACCCGCTGTTGCTGACCGCCCGACAGCTCGCTGATCTGACGGTCGGCGAGTTCGCCCATGCCCACCATAGCGAGTGCGGCCCGCGCCTTGTCGACCTCCCGCGCCCCCGGCCTCCTGAACCATCCGAGCTGGCCGTAGAGCCCCATGGAGACTACGTCGAGGGCGGTCGTCGGGAAGTCCCAGTCGACGCTCGAACGCTGCGGGACGTAACCCACGCGGCGTCGCTGCTCCCGGTAGGGCCGGCCGTGGATGTAGACGTGGCCCGCGGCGGGTTTCACCAGGCCCAGGACCGTCTTTATCAGCGTGCTCTTGCCGGCCCCGTTCGGTCCGATGATGCCCGCCAGCACTCCCGGGGGGACGTCGAGGTCTATGTCCCAGAGGACCGGACGATCGTGGTAGCTGACAGTGAGGTCCTCGACATGGACAGCCAGACTCGGTTCGTGCCGACCCTCACTCATCCTCTGCCGCTATCCCCCAGCGCTCCGCCCAGTCGGACAGTTCCGACGGCAGAGGAGGGACCTCACCGCCGAGGTCGCCGACGATGTTGCTGACGTTGCTGTAGATCATGCCGATGTAGGTGCCGGCGGCGGTGCCTTCGGTGCCCAGAGCGTCGGAATAGAGTTGTGAGCCGATCTCGACTCGATGTCCGCGCTGGACCGCGGCGTCGACGACCGCCTGGATGGTGCGGGGATTGATAGTGCTCTCGATGAACACCGCCGGCACCCGCCGGTGGGCGACTATGTCGGCCATCCGCCTGATATCGGCCACTCCCGCCTCCGATTCGGTGCTGATGCCCTGGATCCCCTCCACTTCGATGCCGTAAGCGCGACCGAAGTAGGAGAAGGCGTCGTGGGCCGTGATGAGGATGCGCTGTTGGGGAGGGATGGTCGCTACGGCGGCCTTCACCCACTCGTGCAACGCCTGTAGGTTCGCCAGGTATTCGCGGGCGTTCTCCTCGAAGTAGTCGCTGCACTCCGGCTGCAGTTCCGCGAAGACCCGGGCGATCACCGGCACCGTATCGGCCCAGAGTCCGACGTCCATCCATACGTGCGGATCGACGCCGTAGGAATCCTCTGTCGTTATGACCTCCTCGCGGCCCACGGCGGCTTCGGATACAGCGATGGTGGGCTTGCGGCGGGAGAAACCTTCCAGCACCTCGCCCAGCTGTCCCTCGAGGAAGTAACCGCCGTAGAGGATGACCTCGGCCCGCTGGAAGATGCTCACGTCCCTGGCGCTGGCCTGGTAGACGTGGGGGTCGATACCGCTACCCATGATGGCGGTGACTTCGGCGCAATCGCCGCCCACGTTCCTGGCCACGTCTCCGATCATCCCCACCGTCGCGGCGACCCGCAAAGGTCGTGGTTGCGCCCAGGCGCTGCTCAGCAGCGACAGGATCGCCGCGGCGAACAGCAGCATCGGTAGCCTGAGCTGAGATGTCGGGAGAGCCATCGTTTCCTCCGGTGATGACGTGCCCCTTTGGAGGGGCGTTTTAGCTATGCCTAATCTAGCTACGGTTCTCGAACTGTGTCAAGTTGCGCCGCTCCCGCCGCCAATTCGGCGCATCGCCCAGTTTCAGTTCAGGTTGCGAACGGGGTCGTGGCGTTCGTGGCGTTGCCGCAGGTAGAGGTAGAGGGCCAGGCCCAACGGCCCGGCGAACAGGGTCGCCAGCAGGTATGGCGCCGGTCGGACTCGCCAGTAGCCGGCGTCACGGAAGATCCAGATACCGGCGAAGAGGTCGAGGATGAGGATATGACTCCACAGCGCCAGGAAGCCCCACCGTTGCCCCAACGCGCTCCGGATCGCGACCGCCGAGAGGCCGAGCTCGGCCGGCGCCGCAGTTGCGAGCGCGGCCACCAGCAGCAGCGCATGAACGGCGCCCAGAACGATGAAGGGCCAAGGCGAGGTGACCATGCGGCGGGTGAGGCCCGCGCGGGGGAACAGAAGCATCGCGCCCCAGAAAGGCAGGGGCAGGATCGAGATGAGTGCGAACAGATTCTCCACGATCACCCCTGCCTTGCCTGGAGTTCACTGCTGTCGAGCCATATCGTGACAGGGCCGTCGTTCACCAGTTCGACGGCCATGTCGGCACCGAACTCCCCGCTTTCGACCCTGAGGCCGGTGCGCGAGAGAGCACGGCAGTACTCGGAGCATAGCGGCTGAGCCCGCTCCGGCCTCGCAGCGGCCATGAACGAGGGGCGGTTGCCCCCACGGACGTCGGCGTAGAGCGTGAACTGACTGACGACCAGTACGTCGCCGCCGGCATCGCTTACGCTTCGGTTCATCTTGCCTTCGTCATCGGGGAAGATCCGGAGCTTCGCGGTCTTGGCGGCGAGCAGTTCGGCCGTCACGGCATCATCGCCGTGGCTGACGCCCAGTAGCACGAGCAGACCGGCGCCGATCTCGCCGAGCAGCTCCTCGCCGCTGGTCACTCGCGCCCGCGAAACCCGCTGGACGAGCGCCCTCAACCGCAGGCTCCCACTGGCTCCACGCCGCCTGGATTCAGAAGAGAGCGTCCTGTCGGGCGGTGTCCAGGGTGACCATGCCCGCCTTGGGCCCCAGGCTGTCGAGTTCGGCCTTCAGCGTCTTCATGTCCTGCCACATCTGCCACTTCGGTGAACCCTGTTCCCGGCTCGGGTTCCTCAGGAGGTAGGCCGGGTGGTAGAGCGGGAAGACCCTGATGCCGCACCAGTCGCGCCAGCTCCCACGGCACTTGGTGATCCCCTCTCTCGTCTGGAGGAGATGCTGAGTGGGGACGTTCCCCAGGGTGGCGATCAACTGGGGCCGGATGAGGCGGATCTGTTCGACGAGCACGGGCTCGCTCGCTTCGATCTCCTCGGGACGCGGATTGCGATTCCGTGGAGGGCGGAATTTCACGATGTTGGTGATGTAGATGTCGTCCCGGTGGATCCCGACGCTTTCGAGGATGCGGTCCAGCAACTGGCCAGCGCGTCCCACGAAGGGGCGGCCACTCAGATCCTCCTCCTCGCCAGGGGCCTCGCCGATGATCATCAGCTGTGCGTCGGGATCCCCTTCCCCGAAAACAAGGTTGTCGCTCAGTTCCGCCAGCGCATCGCCCTTGATCGCTGCGCGTCGTTCGAGGTCTTCAAGTGTCACGTAGTAGGTCTACCACAACCCGCCGGTTGCCGCTCACCGCAGGGCCTGGCGCTGGCTCCTCACCTCTCGCCTGACCTTCGGCTCCAGGCCGACCATAAGGAAGAAGTTCTCGAGGGCGTTCTCCCGCCCCTTCACTTCGATGTGCTCGCCTGATGAGGTGCCGGTGACGAATGGCAACTCCTGGTAGCAGCGAAGCGCCTCCTGGACCACCTCCTGGGGACTGCGAGTCTCGGCCAGCTGGCTCAGGTGGGCGTATACGCTGCGCCGAGCCTCCGCGTGACGACGGAAATCGTCGGGCTTCTCTGCATCTGCCGCCAGCAGGATGTCCTGCTTGGCGATGCGACGGTAGTGTTTGAGGCCGCGCTTGATCTCCTCGGAGCTGAGAACCACGTTCACTTCCATCGTCTCTCCTTTCGCGCCAGTGGCGGGAACGGGGGCGGCACGAAAAAAACGCGGCCGCATCCCCAGGGTTGCGGCGCGCGAGTTCGCTGCGGCTGACATCAGGCTTTGATCGACTTGAAGGGGACGGGGGGCGGGGCGCCGGACTCGTTCTCGAGCAGGTCCCCGCTGTATCGCTGAAGGTCCGACAGTTCCTGCTGGTCCGAACGGAAGCCGCAGACCCTGCACTCGAGCTCGCTGAAGCCCTCCTCGTACTGGTAGGTCACCGTGTCCCGGCTGCCGCACGCGGGGCAGGGCTCTTCGTCGAAGCTTCCTTCGGCGTCAAACATCCGCACCTCCCGGGCTTCATTGTAGGCTGTCGCGCCGGGGCGAACGTCAGGTCGCTCCAAGTCTCCGGACTGTAGGTGGGGTAGGGCGCGAATGGACGCCCTCGCAGGAAGCGCGGTTCGCTTCTGCCTCGCGTTGTACGGGCGCCACCTCGCAGTCGGGTTCAGTGGTGGCACTGCCAGCCAGGCAGGCAGCCGGGACGGCAACCTGTTCATCCTGAGCGGGACTGGGCGACGAGTTCCCGAGCGTTGCGCAACGAAGCCTCGGTGACGTCGCCGCTGAGCATCCGTGCGATCTCCTGCTCCCGCTCGTGCGGCTCCAGCTGGTGTACCCGGGTGACGGTGCGCCCCTCCTTGCCCTGCTTCTCGACGAAGTACTGGGCATCGGCGAAGGCAGCGACCTGCGGCAGATGAGTGACGACGAGGACCTGGTGGTCGCGCGAGAGCTGCCGGAGGAGCGATCCCACCGCGCGCGCCGTCTTGCCTCCGATGCCGGCATCCACCTCGTCGAACACGAGAACCGGCTTGTCGGAGCCCGTGACCACGTCGAGCGCGAGCATGACTCGTGAGAGCTCGCCGCCGGAACCGACCGCGGCGAGGTCGGCCAGCGGCTCCCCTGGGTTGGCGCTGAAGTCGAAGCGGACCTTTTCGAGTCCGTACGGTCCCGGTTCGGGCGAACGTTCGAGCCTCACCTCGAAGCGTGCTCCCGTCATCCCCAACTGGCCGAGGAGTTCGCTAACCCGCTTCGCCAGCTCGTCCCCCGCCCGTTCGCGGGCGCGGCCGACCGTCTTGCCAAGGTCATCGAGTTCGCTGCGCAGGCTCGCGAGCCGTCGCTCCAGCTCATCGGCGTCGAACTCTGCGCCCTCGAGGCGCTCCAACTGGGCTGCCGCTTCGTTTCGGTAGGCGAGGACCGCTTCGACCGTGTCACCGTACTTCCGTTCCAGTGCCTCGATCCTGGCCAGTCGCGCCTCGACCCGATCGAGCTCGGCAGGATCCATCTCGAAGTCGGCGAGGAACGACTCGATCTCGTCGCCTGTCGCCTGCAGAGAGGCGCGCGCTTCCTCCAACTCCGCGGCCAACGGCGCCAAAGCGGCGTGGTGCCGGGCGGCGTTCGCGAGATCGCGAGCGGCGTTGGCCAGAAGCGCAACGGCGCTTCTCTCCCCATCGCTCACGAGCGAATGGGCGCTGGCCGCGTTCTGTACGATGCGCTCTGCGTGCCTCAGGCTCTCGGCGCGTCCACGCAGGATCGCCTCCTCGCCTGGGCGCAGCTGCGCCGCATCGATCTCGTCGATCTCGTAACGGAGTGACCCCTGCCGGCGCTCCCGCTCTCGGCTGCTCTCGCGCAGCTCGGCGAGTCGAGCGTTGCCGCGCTGGTGCTCCAGGAACGCTGCCCGGTAGCGAGCCAGCGACTCCCGAGCCGCGTCATCGACGAGCCGGTCGACACGGCGCCGCGGCTCCTCGGCCTGAGCCAGCGCCTGGGCGGCGTGCTGTCCGTGGATGGCAACCAGGGAGCCGATCCGTTCACCCAACTCGGATACCGTTACGAGCTCGCCGTCGATCCGGGCATGTGAGCGCCCCTCGGCCTGAACCCGTCGGGAGGCGGAGATCTCGCCGGCTCCACTTCCTTCGCCCCGGAAGAATCCCTGGACGAGGGCCGCAGTGCAGCCGGCACGGATCATCCCCGTGTCGGCGCGGGCGCCCACCAGCAGGGTGAGGGCGTCGACGAGGATCGATTTGCCGGCGCCCGTTTCGCCGGTTAGGGCGTTGAGGCCGGGGGCCAGCTCCAGCCGTAACTCGTCGACGATCGCGAAGTCCTTGAGCTCGAGAGCACTCAGCACGCTTCAACAGTATATTTCGTGCTCTCCGCGGTTCCGCCCAGGCCTGGGCCCGTGCCGGGACAGGAGCGGCGGTCGCAGCGACGTCTCAGGCCGGAACCGGGGAGGACGCCCTCTGGTAATCGAGTATCGACGAGATGAACAGCTTGCCGGCCACCAGCATCGCCCGCTCGTCGACATCGAACAGGGGGTGGTGATGGGGGTGGACCGCGCCCTGCTCCTGGTTCCGGCCACCTACGAAGAAGAAAGCGCCGGGGACCTTCTGGAGGTAGTAGGCGAAGTCCTCACCGCCCATCATCGGCTCGATCGTCTGCACGTTCTCACGGCCCAGCAGTTCGCTCGCCAGTCGCATCACTCTGGCTGCCTCCGCTTCGTCGTTGAGTACGGCCGGGTAACCGTCGTGGTAGTCGAGTCTGCCCGTCGCGCCCGCTGCCTGGCAGGTGCCATCGACGATCCTGGCCAGTGCCTCCTTGATGCTCTGGCGCACCTCCTCGTCGAAGGCCCGCACCGTGCCCTTGAGGCGGGCGGTTTCGGGGATGACGTTGAAGGCGTTTCCGGCGCTCAGTGCGCCGATCGTCACTACCGCCGACTTCAGCGGATCGACCCCGCGACTCACTATCTGCTGCAGGTTCACCACCAACTGGCTGGCCGTCACTATCGGATCCACCGCCAGGTGCGGCATCGCCCCGTGCCCGCCGCGACCCGTTATCTCCACGTCGAAAGAGTCGGCCGCTGCCATCAGGGGACCCGGCCGGACGCCTACCTTGCCGAAGTCGGCAGGCGAGTGCACGTGCGCTCCGTAGATGACGTCGACCCCCTCGAGGCAGCCGTCCTCGATCATCGGCCTGGCTCCCCCCGGGGTGAGCTCCTCGGCGAACTGGTGGATGAATACGACCGCTCCGCTCAGCTCCTCGCGGGCTTCGCTGAGCACCTTGGCCACGCCCAGCAGGCCAGCGGTGTGGATGTCGTGCCCGCAGGCGTGCATGACGCCAGGAACCGTCGACTTGTACGGCACATCCTTCTCGTCCTGGATGGGGAGGGCGTCGAAGTCGGCGCGCAGGGCGACGGTGGGCCCGGGTCGGCTTCCCTCGAGGCGGGCGACGACTCCTCGTCCGCCCACCCCGGTCCTGACGTCGAGGCCCAACGACCTGTGGAAATCGGCGATGCGGGCGGGAGTGCGCTCCTCCTGGAACGACAGCTCGGGGTGCATGTGGAGGTCGCGGCGGAACTCCACGAGTTCGGGGAAGAGGGCATCGAGTCTGCGGAACAACGCGTCGTGCATAGCCCAGCATAACCTCCGGCTTCATCGTTCCGGCAGCGTACCGGCCGGCGTGTTGTGTGCGTGGTCGACCTGGGGTACTCTCGAGTTGCAGGAGGTGCAAAGTTATGCGAGTCGTTTTCATCAAGGGAGTCGTGTCTTTCCTGGCGGTGCTCCTCAGCTTCGGGGTGGCACAGGAGACGTTCCGCATAGCTATCGGCGTAGATGCCGATACGCTCGACCCGGTACAGGGCACCACTACGACGGTCGACAACATAGTCGACTACATGGCCCAGACGCTTATAGGCATCGACGAGAGCGGAGGCCTGGTGCCGCTGCTGGCGACCGAATGGGAGACGGCCGAGGACGGGCTCAGCATGAACATCACCCTGCGCGACGGGGTCACCTTCCACGACGGCACCGAACTCACCTCCGAGGTCGTCGCCTGGAATATCGAGCGCCTGATCGACCCGAACGTCCGGGTGCCGCGTCGAGGCGCTTACACCGCCATCGAGGGCGTCGAGATCGTCGACGACCTTCACCTGCGCATCCTGTTGAGCGAGCCCGCACCGTATCTCGCCGGCGCGCTCACGCAGACCACGGCAGCCCTGATCTCCCCCGACTCGGTCGAGGCCCAGGGGAACAGCTACGAGAACGTCACCAGACCCGTGGGAACGGGGCCCTACGTTTTCGAGTCGCGCTCCTTCGGCGAGCGGATAGTCGTGAACAGGTTCGACGACTACTGGGGCGAGCTGCCCTACTACGAGCAGGTGATCTTCCAAATCGTGCCCGAAGCGACCACCCGGGAGAGCCTCATACTCTCCGGTCAGGTGGACATGATCATCCTGCCGCCCGCTTCGGACATCCCGGCCCTCCAGGCCAACCCCGCCGTCGAAGTGGTGATGGGACCGAGCGACCGCACTATCTTCATCGTCATCAACACCACCGACCCGGCTCTCGACGACCCGCGGGTGCGCCAGGCGCTCAACTACGCGGTCGACAAGCAGGCGATCGTCGATGGCATCCTCTTCGGAGCCGCGACGGTGATGGACGCTCCCATGGCCGAGAGCATCTTCGGCTACGAACCGATCGGCACCTACGAGTACGATCCGGAGCGGGCTCGCGAGCTGCTCGCCGAAGCTGGCGTAGAGGAGGGTTCGCTTACCCTCGACTTCATGTCGCCCACCGGCCGCTACGTGCAGGACTTCCCGGCCTCCCAGGCGATCGCCAGCTACCTGGACGACGTGGGCATAAACGCCCAGGTGCGAACGATGGACTGGCCCACCTACATCGGCACGATGACCCAGCCTGTGGAGCAGAACGAGACGCAGCTTCACCTCCTCGGTTGGGCGCCCGCGTTCCTCGACGCCTCCCAGCAGATGCAGCAGTTCCACAGCTCGCAGCACCCGCCCGCTGGCCTGGCGACGTCGTTCTATCACAACGCTGAGGTGGACCGGCTGATAGACGAGGCGAACGCCGAGGTCGATCCGGAACGCCGACAGGAGCTCTACGCCCAGGCGTCGCGGATCATCTGGGATGAGGCTCCATGGATCTTCCTCTGGGTGCAGAGCTTCCCCATGGTGCATTCGGCCGACGTCACCAACATAAGTGGTCTGCCGAACGAGAAGTTCTACGCGATCTACGCCCGGCCCGCGGAGTGATCCTCCGGCCCGAGCCTGTGTGACTCGCTCACCCGTCCACCTTCTCGACCTGCGGATCGGCCCTCGGGCCGGTCCGCACTGCCTGGCCCCAGGACCACGAGATGAGGACCGCCCGCGGCGTTCGCCCGGGCCCGGGAACGAACGGAACGAGTAGTTGCACGCCTACCTGATCCAGCGACTGGTGGGGGTCCTGGTCACGGTCGTGTTCGTGGCCATCACCATCTTCCTGATGGTGCGGACACTGCCCGGCGATCCCGCCAGGGTGATCGCCGGCGTGCTCGCCTCCGAGCAGGATGTCGACCGCATCCGGGTGCAACTGGGCCTCGACGAGCCGTTGTGGCGTCAGGGATTGATCTTCATGGGGAACCTGGTCCAGGGTGACCTCGGCACCTCGGCCCGCACCTCCAACAGCGTCACCAGCGAGATAGCCGAGCGCTTCTCGGCCACCCTCTACCTGGCCCTCGTCAGCACCGTGTTGGCGGTTGCGATCGGTGTGCCCCTTGGCGCCCTCGCCGCGGCCAAGGCCGGGAAACCGCTCGACCTGTTCGTCTCCACGGTAGTCCTCTTCGGGATCAGCATGCCGGTCTACTGGCTGGGCCTCATGTTGATCATCCTCTTCTCGATCAGGCTCCGTTGGCTACCGGCCGCCGGCGCCGAGGGACCGCTGTCGATAATCCTCCCCGCCGTCACCCTGGCGTTCTTCTCGCTCGCCTTCGTGGCCCGCATCACCCGCTCGACCATGCTGGAGGTGCTCCACCAGGAGTACGTGAGGACCGCGGTAGCGAAGGGCCTGCGGCAGCGGGTAGTCCTGTGGCGGCACGCGCTGCGTAATGCGCTGGCGCCTGTCGTGACTGTCGTTGGCCTGCAGTTCGGAGAGTTGCTGGGTGGCGCCATCCTCACCGAGACCGTCTTCGCCTGGCCCGGACTGGGCAGGCTCCTGGTCGACTCGATCTTCGCGCGCGACTACCCCACTATCCAGGGGCTGGTCATAGTCTTCGCCCTGCTCTTCGCGCTGGTGAACCTGATCGTCGATCTGCTCTACGCCGTCATCGACCCGAGGGTCAGCTATGGCTAGGGCGGCCGCTATCCCCCGTCGCTCGAGGATGGTCGGGAACGAGACCCTCAGGCGCCTGCTCAGGAGCCCCAGCGCGGTAACTGGCCTCTCGATCGTGGCCGTGCTGCTGCTGGCCGGCCTGTTCGCGCCGCTTCTCACCCCCTACGACCCGACCCAGGGGAACCTGCGCGCGGTCCTCCAGGCGCCCTCGCTGAGCCATCCGCTGGGAACCGACCAGCTCGGGCGCGACCTGCTGGCCCGACTCCTCTTCGGGGCGAGGCTCACGCTAGTCATCGGTGGCTTCGCGGTGGTCGTGGGGATGGTCGTGGGTGTGCCTCTGGGGATCATCTCCGGCTACTACCGGGGCCCTGTCGATCTGGTCATCCAACGGGTGATGGACCTCATGCTGTCGTTCACCAGCTTCCTCCTGGCCCTGACCCTGGTCGCTCTCCTGGGCGTAGGTCTTACCAACGTGATAATCGCGGTGGGCATAGCCACCATCCCGCGCTTCGCCCGGCTGGTGCGCAGTTCGGTGCTCTCGATCCGCGAGGTGAGCTACATCGAGGCCTCCCTGGCGATGGGGGCTGCCGACAGCCGGGTTCTGGCCCGACACGTGCTGCCCAACGCCCTGGCGCCGGTCATCGTGCAGGCGACGCTGAGCATGGGGACGACCATCCTCACCGCGGCCGGCCTCGGTTTCCTGGGCCTGGGGGTCCAACCCCCGACGCCCGAGTGGGGCGCGATGCTGGGTGAGGGGCGCAACTACATCTTCACCAGGCCCTCCGTCACCACCTTCCCGGGTCTCGCCATCTTCCTGGCGGTTGTGGGCTTCAACCTCCTGGGTGACGGCCTGCGCGACGCTCTCGACCCGCAGTTGAGGGGCCGGAGCTAGCGGGCCGGTAGCTCGAGCGTGCTCGAAGCTCCGGTTAACATCGCTCCATGACCGCCGCAAGAGAACTGGTCCACTGGGTCGAGTGCCCGCGCGATGCCTGGCAGTCGTTGCCGCGGACCATCCCCGCCGAGATGAAGCGGGCCTACCTCCAGGCGCTGCTCGATGCCGGCTTCCGGCGACTCGACCTCGGCTCCTTCGTGTCCCCCAGGGCGGTTCCCCAGATGGCCGACAGTGACGAGGTGGTGAGCTCGCTGGAGCGGCCGGGCGACGCCGAGTTCCTCTGCATCATCGCGAACGAGCGCGGCCTCGAGCGGGCCCGTGGCACAGCGAACGTGACCTCGGTCGGCTACCCGCTGTCGGTGAACGAAACCTTCCAGCGCCGGAACACCGGCCGCGACCTGGAGAGTTCCTGGCGGCTGGTGGGTGAGCTCGTGCGGGCGGCGGAGGAAGCGAGCCTGGAACTGGTGGTCTACCTGTCCATGGGTTTCGGCAACCCGTACGGGGAAGCGTGGCATCCCGGAGTGACCGCGGCGGCCGTCACGCGCCTTCGTGATCTGGGCGTGACCCGTATCGCCCTCGCCGACACGGTGGGGAAGGCCAGCGCCGATGTCGTGACCTCCGTCCTCGAGACGGTACCCGAACCGGGCTCGCTGGGCCTGCACCTGCACGCTCGTCCGGACGGCTGGCTGCCGCTGATGAAGGGCGCCTGGGAAGCGGGGGTGCGCTGGTTCGAGGGTGCTCTCTCGGGGGCGGGCGGCTGCCCGTTCGCGGGGGACGAACTGGTGGGCAACCTGCCCAGCGAACGCGTCCTGCCCTGGCTCGCCGGGAAGGGCGAACTCCCCGGCTTGCGGCTCGACGCCCTGCCCGCTCTCGCGGAGCGCGCGGCCGAACTGACCGACTACGGCAGCGCCGCGCACTGAAACCGGGTTAGCGCTAGATCGCTCCGCAGCGTTCCAGCTCGCGTGCGGCCGCTTCCAGCACCTTCGCTCGAGCGACCGCCAGGGGCCCCTCGATCTTCGCGCCGGCTGCCGAAACGTGCCCCCCACCGCCCAGCTCCACGCAGATGGCTTGGGCCGAGACACCGTCCCGGGTCCTTACCGAGACCTTCGTGTGGCCCTCGCGCTCTTTCAGGAAAACAGCCACTTTGCTGCCCTCGGCGTAGCGGATCAGACCCACGTAATCGTCAGAATCGTCCTCGCTCTCCCCGACCCGCTCGCGCATCTCCTCGGTGACTCCCGCGACGACCACCTTGCCGTCCAGGGGGAACTCGACCGTGTTCATCACCATGCCGAGCATCCGGAAGTAGTCCCGGTGCCGCCACTGGAGTCGATCGGCGAGGTAGGCGTAGTCGAGGCCGGTAGCGATCAGTTCGCTGGCGGCTCGGAGCGCCTCGGTGTCTGTGTTGGCGTAGCGGAAGTTGCCGGTGTCGGTGAGTATGCCGGTGAGACAGGGGGTGGCGATGGGAACGGTCCAGGTCACGCCCATCGCCTCGACGATCTCCTTGACCATCAGCGCCGTGGCCGCCTTGCCCGGCTCCACCAGCGCGAGATCTCCGAAGCGCGAGTTGGTGCCGTGATGATCGACATTGATGACGAACTCGGCACCCTCCAGAGGGGCGCCTTCGGCGCGGGTCTCGTCGGCTACGTCTAGCACGGCCAGGAGCGCCCCGTCGGGTAGCGCCTCGAGCGGCGCGGAGAGCTCGTCCGGTCCCGCCAGGAACTCGAGGAAGCGTGGCGGCTCCATCGGCAGCAGCACCGGGCCCTTTCCCATCGCCTCGAGAGCCCGCTTGAGCGCGAGCGTCGACCCGAGCGCGTCTCCGTCCGGGTCGACGTGGGCGATGACCACGATCGGTCCTTGCCACTCGCGTAGTTTCTGGGCTATGCGACTCACCTTGCCGGCGTAGTCGCGCTCGCCGCGGTTGTCCACTGTTGACAGCATGGGCCGATGATAACCGCCTGCCATAACCCTTCTGTCGGCTACTGAGCAGACAGGAGGGCCACCCAGCTACGATAATCCGGCGATGGAGGAGTCCGGACCCGAGGGAAGAGTGAGCAGGGAAGGGCGCCGAGAGAGCGCCCCCCTGCTCGAACCCGAGGCTCCTGCCGAACCGACCGGAAGACGCGTAACTCGCTTCACCTGGCTGCTCCTGCTCCTGCTCGGCGCGATCGGGCTCCTCGCGGGGAGCATCGGTTTCCTCCCTTCCCGACCCGAAGACCCGGCCTTCCGCCACCCGGGATTCGTGCCCGAAGCGCCGCCGGTGGTGGAGGCGACGGGGCGGTTGGCCCAGGTATACGAGCGGATCAGGCCCGCCACCTTGCGGATCGAGAGCCGGTGCGCCAACCCGTTGCTTCGCGACCGGCCGATCGACGTCGGTTCGGGCTTCTACCTCTCGGCCGACGGCAAGGTGATGACGGCCTACCACGTCGTGCGGCGCCGCTCGCTCGAACTGGCGAGCGGTTGCCCTCTCTACTACGTCGCGATCGACTCCGATCTGGAGGAACACCGGCTCGAGCTCGTAGGCTTCGATGCCTACCGCGACCTGGCTTTGCTGCAGGCGAAGGTGGACGAGCCCGTTCCCTTCCTCGAGCTCGCAGGCGAGTTGCCCCAGTTGGGCGACGACGTTCTGGCCGTGGGCAACTCGCGAGGCGAGTTCCTCGCCGACCGCAGCGGCGAGGTGACGCGCCTTGGCGTGAACGCCGAGAGGCCCGACTTCGCCTCCGACACGATCGAACTCACGGCCGCCCTGGCGCCCGGCGACTCGGGTGGACCGGTCGTCGACGAGGAGGGGAGGGTCGTAGGCGTCGTCTCCTACATCTCCTTCACCCCCTCGATCCTCAGCTCCCAGAGCGATCTGCCGTTCGACCGGCTGCTCGGCAGCAACGCCGCTCCACGGTTCGCCTCCTACGCGGTACCCACGCTGGAAGGCTCCCCGACTGTGGAAGGACTGCTGGCCGGCGAGAAGCGGGACATACCGGTTATCGGCTTCGAAGTGGCGTTCGAGTACGACCCCAGGGAGCGGGACGGCCCCTCGTTGGGCCGCAAGCCCGGCGTCGTCGTTGGAAGCGTGGACGGTGACGGACCCGCAGCCAGGGCCGGTCTGCGCAGCATCGAGGAGCTGCCGTTGCGTGACGAGGCCGGGAGGCTGACGGGCCGGCGCCTGAGGGCCGATGTCATCGTGGCCGTTGACGGCCACAGGACCCCTACTTT
Source organism: Trueperaceae bacterium (assembly GCA_036381595.1). Classification (NCBI taxonomy): domain Bacteria; kingdom Thermotogati; phylum Deinococcota; class Deinococci; order Trueperales; family Trueperaceae; species Trueperaceae bacterium. The sequence continues at coordinate 80,867 of DASVCN010000009.1, forward strand.
CGAAAGGCTGCTCGAGGTGGTGAGGGCCAGGTCGGTAGGCGAGAAGGTGATATTGACGGTCCAGCGAGGATCCACTACGACCGAACTCGGCCTGCGACTGGACGCCTACCGGCAGGTCTTCTGACCTTCGCCTGCATCGAGACGAAAACGCACCCCGAAGGGTGCGTGGTCCGGCGCATCGAGCGCATCTGTCCTTTGCTTCCGACTGCTTTCGACGCGGATCTGGTGGGCGATGGTGGATTTGAACCACCGACCTCGTCGTTATCAGCGACGCGCTCTAACCAACTGAGCTAATCGCCCGCGAGCGAAATGGAGTCTATCACGGCAAAAAAAGGCCGGTCAAGCCTGTGCGACATCGGTGCAGCCGTAGGAAAGTGCGTCCAGGAGCGGTCTACTACAGCTGCCCCTGATGCCGTCCGGTGCTCGCCGCCTACCGGCGATCGGCATTCACGCCGTTATAGTGAGGCGTGATTTCGCGGATCTACCTCGCTCGGCCCAGAGGCTTCTGCGCCGGCGTAGAGATGGCGATCGAGGCGGTCGAGAAGGCCGCCCAGGAGAACCTTGCCAGCGGCGCCGGCGAGCTTCCCGTCTACCACTCGATCGTCCACAACGACACCGTAGTGGAACGACTCGAGACGGGTCACGGCGTGCACTTCGTCGAGGACCTGGGCGAACTGGAACGGTTGCGTGACGAGCTGCGGCGCAACGGCCGGAAGCTAGACGAGACGGTGGTGTTCAGCGCACACGGGGTGAGCCCGGCGGTGCGCGAGCACGCCCGAGAGCTGGGGCTTGCGACCATCGACGCGACCTGTCCCCTGGTGACGAAGGTGCACAGTGAAGCGAAGCGGTACGCCAGGGAGGGTTACCACATACTGCTGGTGGGCGACTCGACCTCGCACCAGGAGGTCATCGGCACGCGAGGCGAGGCGCCCGAGGCGACCACCGTCGTGGGCGTGCTCGGCAACCGCAAGGAGGACCCTGGCCTGGCCGACCCCCGGACGGTCGACGTGCCCGATCCCGAGAAGGTCGTCGTGCTCACACAGACCACCCTGTCGGTCGACGACACCACCCGCACCATCGAGCTGCTCAGGGAACGCTTCCCGGAACTCGTCGTTCCGGCACGTGACGACCTCTGCTACGCCACCAAGAACCGACAGGACGCGGTACGCAGCATCGCCCCGCTGGTGGACCTCTTCCTGGTCGTTACCAGCGACTACAGCAGCAACGGGATGAGGCTCCTCGAACTGGCGGACGAACTTTGCGGCAACGCCCGGCGAGTCGAAGGGGTCGCGGACATCGATCCAGCATGGCTCGAGGGCGTCGAAAGCGTGGGCATCTCATCTGCTGCCTCTACCCCGGACGACCTCGTGCAGGAGATCGTCGCCTACTTCCGCGACCTCAACCCGCTACTGGAGCTGGTGGAGGAGGGGGAGTGGGAGCAGATCAGCTTCCGTCCGGCGAGGCGGGTGCCGGTGGCCGGAGGGGCTGGATGAGGCCCGCGTCGGGTGGCGGACCGGTCCTCTCGGTCGCGCCGATGATGGACTGGACCGACCGGCACTTCCGCTACCTCCTGCGTCAACTCACCAGCCACACCCTGCTCTATACCGAGATGGTCAACATGAACGCCATCCTGCACGGCGACCGGGAGAGGCACCTGGGCTACTCGGAGGCCGAACACCCGCTGTCGCTGCAACTGGGTGGCGACGACCCGAAGCTACTGGCGCAGTGCGCCGCGATCGCTCAGTCTTGGGGTTACGACGAGGTGAACCTGAATGTCGGTTGCCCCTCTCCACGGGTCGCCAGAGGCAACTTCGGCGCCTGCCTGATGGCTCAGCCCGAACTCGTGAGGGAGTGCCTCCAGGCGATGAGGGAGGCCGTCACCATCCGGGTGACCGTCAAGCACCGGATCGGCATCGACGAGCGCGACAGCTACGAAGAGATGGCCCGCTTCGTCGACGTCGTCGCTCCGTCGGGGGCCCAGCGGTTCACCGTCCATGCCCGCAAGGCGTGGCTGCAGGGCCTGTCGCCCCGCGAGAATCGCGAGATCCCGCCTCTTCGTTACGACGACGTCTACCGTCTGAAGCGCGACTTCCCGGAGCTCGAGATCGAGCTGAACGGAGGGGTTCGTTCGCTGGCGGATGCGGCAGGACACCTCGAGTGGGTGGACGCGGTGATGATCGGCCGGGCGGCCTACGAGGAACCGTTCATGCTGGGCGACGCCGACGCCCGCCTCTTCGGCGCCACGGAGGCCACTCCGACCAGGGGCGAGGTGGTCGAGAGGATGCTCCCCTACCTCGATGAACAGCTGGTCCGCGGGGTGCCGCTCCACCGGATCACGAGACACATGCTGGGCCTCTTCAACGGCCGGCCGGGCGCCAAGGCGTGGCGCCGTAAGTTGAGCGAGAAGGCTCACTTGCCCGGTACGGGCCCCGAGCTCCTGCTCGAGGCGCTCTCGCTCGTACCGCAGTTAGTTCGGGAGGAGCGGGCGGCCGGCTCGGCAGCGGCCGTAGCCTGAGCACGTCCCGTCGCGAGTAGCCGGCTCGAGGTCGCCACGACTATCCGCTTACGCGCTCGACGAGAAGCTCGTCGCCTACTCCGAGCCCCCACTCGGCGGCCGCGTTCCCCTGCCTTATCGCGATCTCCAGGAAGCCGCTGCTCCCTTCGTAGGCCACCGGTTCTCCCACCGCCACTGCGCCGAAGGTAGGGCTCAGCGCGGGCACGCTCCTGGACCCTGAGCGCACCAGCCAGCGCCCCTCCCGCAGCCGTTCTCCCTCGAGATTAGTGATGAGGTTGCCGAAGCGGTCCACATGGACGACCGCGATCCGCCAGCCGCGGTCCACGCCGACGGCCCGTGGCCAGGGGAGCGTCACCAGTTCCCCGGGTTCCTTGTCGCTTCCCAGAGCGGAGAGCTCGACGCCGGAGGCCAGGTGGGCCGATACGGGGGCGAACACGTCGCGGCCGTGGAAGGTGGCGCTGACCCTCGGCAGGTGGAAGGCGGGATCGTCCGTGATGACCGCTCGCCTTACCGATCCCAGCAGGGGAGTGACGACGCCGTTGTCGGGGCACACCAGGTAGATTGCGCCTGCAGCCGTTTCCAGCTCGAGGGCGAGCGGCGCCCGCTCCGTCCCCACACCCGGATCGACGACGCAGCACACGACCGTGCCCGCCGCCAGGTAGGGGCAAGCGAAGAGAAGGGCGGCAGCGGCGGCCCGCACATCCTGAGGCGGGATCTGGTGGCCCAGATCGATCACCTGGGACGAAGGAGCCAGGCCCGAGATGACGGCCTTCATCACGCCCACGTAGACGTCCGTGGAACCGAAATCGGTGAGCAGGGCTATCGGTGCTGACATTTCGGAGTTCGCATCGGCGGGCGCAGCCCGCTTCTCAGCGGAACCGCTCCAGGTACTCCCTGGCGATGATGAGGTGCTGGACCTCGTCGGTGCCTTCGCCGATCCGGGTGAGCCTGGCATCCCGCCAGTACCGCTCGACCTCGTACTCCCGGATGTAGCCGTAGCCGCCGAGGATCTGGATCGCCTCATCGCACGCTTCGACGCCGGCTACCGAGCCTTTGAGCTTCGCCTGCGCGGCCGCGAGCGAGTAGTCGCGACCGGCGTCACGTAGTTCCGCCGCCTTGAGCACCAGCAACCGGGCCGCCTCCAACTCGGTCGCCATCGCAGCGATCTTGAAGCTGATCGCCTGGTTGCTGGCGATGGGCCTGCCGAACTGCTGCCGCTCGAGCGCGTACCGGGCGGCGGTCTCGAGCGCGCCCCGACCGAGTCCGATCCCCATGGCCCCGATACCTATGCGGCCCCCGGCCAGCACCTGCATCACGTCACGGAACGCATTGGCGCGCTCGCCCAGCAGGTTCTCGGCTGGCACCTCGAGATCCTCGAAGGTCAACGGCGTCGTGTCGGAGGTGTGGAGGCCCAACTTCTTCTCCGGCCGACCCCGGATCAGCCCCTTGGAGCCGCCGTCCACGATGAAGGCGCTTATCCCATCCGCCTTGCTGCGTCCCTCGCGCGGTTCGTCGGTACGCGCGAGCACTACGTAGGTTCCGGCGACGGTTCCCTGAGTGATGAACGACTTGGCGCCGTTGATGACGAAATGGTCGCCCCGGTCTTCGGCGCGTGTGGTGAGCGCAGCAGCGTCCGAACCGGAGCCAGGCTCGGTGAGGCACCAGGCGCCCAACCTCTCCCCGCTGGCCAGCGCAGGTAGCCACCTCTGATGCTGTTCGCTGTTGCCGGCGAGGAGGATGTGACCCACGCAGAGCGAGTTGTGGGAGGCGACGGTGAGGCAGAGGGAACCGTCCACCGCCGCGATCTCCTCGACGATGGCGGCGGCAGTGGCGGTAGGGAGGGCTGCTCCGCCGTACTCCTCGGGCACCTGAAGGCCGAAGAGCCCCATCTGCGCCAGGCCATTCACCAGGTCGGAAGGGAACTCCCCTCTCTCGTCCCGTTCGGTCGCTCCCGGAGCGACCTCCCGATCGAGGTAGTCGCGCAGGTGGGCGAGTATCGCCCTGGCGTCCTCGTTGGGCTCGAACCAGAACTGCGAACCCCGTCCGATCTCCCTCGTAGTCATGACCAAAGCTAACAGAGGAGAGGCGGGAACGCCGGTCGTTGTACGCTCCCGAGCGCCGCTTGGTAGACTCCGCCATGAGCGGCGAAGGTCCAGCACGCAGGAGTCCGTCTTGAGCAGGGAAGCAGAGAGACCTTTCTGGGTCAGAGGGATACGGGGCGCGACCACCGTCGAGCGCGACGACCCCGAACTGGTGCTGGAGGCGACGGGCGAGCTTCTCGAGGAGATGCTGCGCGCCAACGGGATCGAGGAGTTCGAGCCGATAGCGGCGATCTTCTTCACCACCACACCCGACATCTCGAGCACCTTCCCGGCCGAGGCCGCGAGACGCCTGGGCATGAGCATGGTGCCGTTGCTCTGTAATCAGGAGATCCCGGTACCTGACCGGTTGCCGCTGGCGATCCGCGTGATGATGCAGCTCAACACCCGCAAGAGTCAGGCCGAGATGCGCCACATCTACCTGCGAGAGGCGAAGTCGCTGAGGCCCGACCTGGTGAGCGCCCAGTAGGCAGCGACTAGGCCGCCTCCGCCGCGCTGGAACCCGAAGAAGAGCCTATCGCCGCACCGGAACCAGAACGGGTGGCGACCGCTTCAGTGGAACCCGAACCGGAGGCGACCGCCTCAGAAGAACCCGAACCGGAGGCGAACGCCTCACCTCCCCCCTCGTCTACCGCTCTTCAGGCGCCACCGAACGAGAGGCTCTCGATCTCGATCATTGGCGACCGGATCGAACCGCCTGGGCTCCACTCCGGCTCGCTGCCAACCGCGGTCACCTTCTCGAGCATCCTGAACAGGTTGCCGGAGATGACGAAGTTCTCCACCGGGTAGCTCTCGCCGCCCTCGACCCTCAGCCCCAGGGCCTGTAGCGAGATGTCGCCGGAGATCGGATTCGCGCCCGCGTGCAGCCCCATCAGCTCGCAGACGACTACGCCGTCGTTCGTCGCGACCCCCTCACCGGGCAGGAGCAGCAGGTTGCTGTGCGAGATCCCCAGGGTACCTCGGTAGTTGCGTGCCGCGTGACCGGTGTTCGGCTGCCCGCTCTTCCGGGCCGTATAGCTGTTGTGGAGGAAGGAGCGCAGGACGCCCTGCTCGATCAGGGGCAGGCGCCTGGCCGCCATGCCTTCGCTGTCGAACGGTCGGCTGCCCAATCCTTCCGGGTGGTCGGGATCGTCCACCAGGGTCACGAGCTCCGACGCGACCCGCTCGCCCAGCTTCCCGTCGAAGCGGCTCTTGCCCTCTACCAGGGTCTTGCCCGACAGGGAGAACTCGAGGACGCCCAGCAGGTCGGCGACGACCGGCGGTTCGAGATAGGCGCGGTACCGGCCCGTCTTCAGCGGCCTCGCGCCCAGCAGCCGTCCCGTCCGCCGCAGGAACTCCTGCGCCGTGCGCCCGGGATCGAGTTCGTGGAACTCCTTGGCCGCGTCGAGCCCGTACCCCTGCTTGACGCTGTCGCCATCACGCATGACGAAGGCGGCGAAGAGACCGGCGAACCCGTCCCGGTAGCCGCCATCGACACCCTTGCTCGACGCTACCGAGTGACGGACCTCCCGCTCGGTGTAGCGGGCGCTGACCGTGCGGCTGTAGCGCTCGTCCTTCTTCAGTTCTCTCTCGAGGCCGAGGGCCTGCTCTACCTTCTCCTGCAGGGGGGCGCTCAGTCCCTCGGAGAGGAGGTCGCTCTGGCCCGATCCCTCTCCCTCGGGCAGGAAGCCGTCGCCGTCGCTCTCCTCCTGGAGGAGGGCGTTCTCGCGAGCCTCCTCGAGGACCCAGTCGAGCGCCTCCCGGTCAAGGTCTTCGGTCCAGGCGTACCCCACCCGGCCCTCGACCACGGCCCGAACACCAACGCCGCCCCTGATGGCCTGCTTGAAGTCGGAGACGTTCCCGTCGAAGGAGTCGATGGTCAGCTCACGCGACTCGTCCGCGAGTACCTCCAGGTCGATCCCCGTTTCCCCGGCGCGCTGCAGCAGGTAACGCAACGCCTCCTCGCGGTTCACGCTTCACCCCCCACCACGATCTCGCTCACGAGGAGGTGCGGTTGTCCCACTTCGACCGGCAGTGAACCCGACAGGCTGCCGCACATCCCCGGTTCGGTGGAGAGGTCGTCGGAGACCGCCTCGATCTTGGTGATCGTGTCGGTACCCTTGCCTACCAGCATCGCGCCGCGCACCGGCTCCTCGACCTTGCCGTTGCGGATGACGTACCCCTCCCGCACCGCGAAGTTGTATTCGCCCGAGCCGGGCCGGACCTGTCCGCCGCCCAGGCTCTTTGCGTAGAGGCCGTACTCGATGCCGTCGAAGAGCCGTTCGCGGGGGGTGTCGCCAGGAGCTATGAAGGTGTTGCGCATCCTCGAGGTGGGAGCGAAGGTGTAGTCCTGGCGGCGGCCCGAGCCGGTGGGACGGTAGCCTGTGCGAAGGCCACCCATGCGGTCCACCATGTACGACTCGAGCAGGCCGTTGCGGATGAGCACCGTCCGCTCCGTCGGCGCCCCTTCGTCGTCGTACTCCGAGGAGCCCCAGCCGTGCGGCGTGGTGCCGTCGTCTATGTAGGTGACCACCTCGCTCGCCACCATCTCGCCCAGCTTGTCGCTCAGTACGGAAGCCTTCTTGGCCACCGAGGTGGTCTCGAGCAGGTGACCCAGCGCTTCGTGGAAGATGACTCCGCCGAAGCCGTTGCCGATGACCACCGGCATGGTGCCGGCCGGCGCCGGTCTGCCCCGCAGGTTGGCCATCGCCACCTGAGCGGCGCGTTCGCCCACGCCGGCGGGCGGGAAACGGTCGAACAGCTCGAGCCCTACCGAGAGACCGGGGCCGTGCGAACCGGTCTGGGTCTCGCTGCCGTCACTGGCGATCACCTGAGCGATGAGCCTCGAGCGGACGCGCTCGTCCTCGGTCCAGACGCCGTCGCTGTTGGCGATGAGCACCTGTTGCTGCCATTCGAGCAGCTGCCCCTCCACCTGGCGGATCTCCGGGGCGATGCGCGCCCCCTGGTCTAGTTCCCGCAGGCGCTCCAGCCGGTACCGCTTGTCGGCGCTGTCGAACGGGCGTTCGGGCGCGTGGAGACCGCTGGCGGCCTCGCGGCGGAAGTCGATCCCGCCGCGACCCGCCTCGTCGACCCGGCCGGCGCCACCCTTCACTTCACCGAGGGTGCGGGCCAGCTCGAGAAGAGACCTCTCGCTCAGGTCGTTGGTGTAGCCGTAAACCACTTCGGTACCGTACGCGAGACGTACCCCGGCCCCGTACTGGATGCCGCTCACCGCCTCCCGCACGCGGCAGTCTATGGTCCTGAGCCCGCGGCGGTACCACCTCTCGACGTACAGCTCCGCGAAGTCCGCGCCGCCGGCACGGCCGCTGGCGAGGACGTCTTCTACTACTCTTCTGGACAACATGGAAGGACTGTAACCCGCACCGGCTGCTTCCGGGCCGAGCCCCTGTTCAGCTGCGCCACTCGCTGACGGGTACGAGAGACCCTCCTTCGACCGAGTACCGCAGGACCTTGTGCGCCCGGTTGGTGGTCACCTCGAGCACGGCCTGGTCGAAGCTCTTGGGCCCCAGCAGGACCTTGCGTACGAAGTAACCGCCGCCCTGCGAACTCATCTCGCTGGTCTTGGAGAGGCGCACGTCTATCTCCTCCCCGTTACGGTCGGTCCTTACCCGCGCCAGCAGGAAGTTGCCGTCGTCCTTGAAGTGGCGATCCTGGCGACGGAAGAGTCCGAACATGGCGGTATTGTAGCCCGGACACCAGTTCATGGTGGAGCGGCGCCGGCAGCGCCGAGCTCAAGCCGTTCCTGACCGAGGAGAAGCAACGATGCCGAGACCCGACGCCCAGAAACGCAGCTTGCTGGAGCGCGCCTTCGCGGCGGCGGTCGAAGCGGCCGATCCCGAGCGGATCCCGGCCGACCTCCTGCCTCCCGTCCCGGCCGGCCGGCTGGCAGTCGTGGGGGCCGGCAAGGCCGCGGGGCGGATGGCGAAGGCCGTCGAACGCCACTACCGCGACGTACCGAGTCTGGAGGGCCTGGTGATCGTCCCGGACGGAGCGCTGGAAGAACGTGACAGCCTTCCCCGGCGGATCGAGGTCGCTGCCGCTTCCCACCCGATCCCCGACGTGAGGGGTGTCGCCGCGACGCGCCGAATCCTCGACCTGGTCCATGGTTACGGCCCGGACGACCAGGTGGTAGTGGTCCTCTCAGGGGGAGGCTCCTCTCTGCTCGTCGCTCCGGAAGGCATCGACCTCGCCCAGAAGACGGAGCTGACCAGATCCCTCCTGCGCTCGGGCGCCCGGATCGAGGAGATCAACACCGTCCGTAAGCACCTCTCAAAGGTGAAAGGGGGACGGCTGGCTCTCGCCGCCAGCCCGGCGCGTACGACGGCCCTGGTCCTCTCCGACGTCGTCGGCGACGACCTCTCGGCTGTAGCGTCGGGTCCTTCGGTCGCCGATCCGACGACCTTCGCCGACGCTCTCGAGGTCCTCGTTAGGTACGAGATAAAGGCGCCGGGGGCGCGAAGGGTGCTCGAACAGGGCATCGCGGGCCGACTTCCGGAGACTCCCAAGCCAGGCGATCCCAGGCTGGCTGGAGCGGCGACGGCGCTTATCGGCAACAACCAGGCGAGCCTCGAGGCCGCCGCAGAACTCCTGCGGGACGTCGGTTACGAGGCCAGCATCCTCAGCAGCGTGGTCGTTGGTGAAGCCCGGGAGGTCGGCCGGGTGCACGCGGCCATAGCCCGCCAGGTGGCGGAGAGAGGCGAGCCGTTCACGCCTCCATGCGCTCTCTTGAGCGGCGGGGAGACGACGGTGACGGTACGCGCGGCCGGCCGTGGCGGGCGCAACAGCGAGTTCGCCTTGGGGCTCGCGCTCGAACTCCCGGAGCGCTCGCCGATCTGGGCTCTGGCCGCCGACACCGACGGCCGCGACGGCAGCGAGCACAACGCCGGGGTGCTGGTCACGCCCGAACTGCTTACTTCCCTCGATCGCCGGGCCGCCCGGGCGAGCCTCGAGGCGAACGACAGCTACGCGGTGTTCGCGGACTCGGGCCACCTCTTGGTGAGCGGTCCCACCGGGACGAACGTCAACGACCTCCGCATCATCCTCATCGATCCCTCGGGGTGATCCGGCCAGCTCGGAAGGGGAATCACGGACGCCGAACTGCTCCAGCGCGGTTAAACTGCCGTTGGATGAGCACTATCTTCCCGCCAAGCGACGAGAACCTGCGGAGAGCCGTCCGGCTCCTCCGCGCCGGGCAGCTCGTGAGCTTCCCGACCGAGACCGTCTACGGCCTTGGCGGGGACGCTTCGAACCCCGAAGCGGTGACGAGGATCTTCGAGGCGAAGGGGAGGCCGGCGGACCACCCGCTGATCGTCCATCTGGCGGGCGCCGAACAACTGGGGGAATGGGCCCGGATCGTGCCGCAGCAGGCCACGATCCTGGCCCAGGCGTTCTGGCCGGGCCCGCTCACCATCGTTCTCGAGCGTGCTCCAGCGGTTCCCCTGGAGGTAACCGGCGGCCAGGACACAGTCGCCCTCCGCGTGCCGGCTCACCCCGTAGCCCAGCGCCTTCTGGCGAGTTTCGGTGGCGGCCTGGCAGCTCCCTCGGCCAACCCTTTCGGCCGGTTGAGTCCCACCACGGCGCAGCATGTCGCCGAACAGCTCGGGGGGCGCGTAGCAGCCATACTCGACGGCGGCCCGACCGAGGTAGGAGTGGAGTCCACCATCGTCGACCTTTCGAGCGGCACGCCGCGGATACTGCGCCCTGGGGGTGTAGGACGACACGAGATCGCAGCGCTCCTCGGCAGCGAACTCGGACCCGTCCCGACGGTTGGAGCGCCGCGAGTGCCCGGCTCGCTGGAGCGGCACTACTCCCCCGGCTGTCCGGTCGAGCTGGTCGCCGCGGCGCGACTCGAGGCGCTCGCGGCCAGGGGGGCTTTCTCCGTCCTCGCCAGGCGGAGCGCCCCTATCGACTTCGAAGGGAACTGGCGCCGCCTCCCTGACGAGGCCGGGGGTTACGCACGGGGCCTCTACGCCGCCCTCCACGAACTGGACCGGGCCGGCCTGCCCATCCTCGTCGAAGAGCCGCCGGAGGGCCCCGAGTGGGAAGCGGTGCGCGACCGCCTTCGGCGTGCCTCGGCCGGGCGGCGAGCGGTTGCCGGGGAGGGGACGAAATGAGCGTGCAGAGCGAACGTCCCCTAGTGGCCGTGGTGATGGGCAGCAAGAGCGACTGGGAGACGATGCGCCACGCCCACGAGTTGCTGACTGAACTCGACGTCCCGCACTACTGCAAGGTCGTTTCCGCTCACCGCACGCCCGGGCTCATGGCCAGCTTCGCCGCGGGGGCGGCCGAAGAGGGTATCCGGGTGATCGTCGCGGGTGCCGGCGGCGCGGCCCACCTGCCAGGGATGATCGCCGCAAGAACCCACCTTCCCGTACTTGGGGTTCCGGTCGAAAGCCGAGCGCTCAACGGCATCGATTCTCTTCTCTCCATCGTCCAGATGCCGCGCGGCGTGGCGGTAGGCACGCTGGCGATCGGCACCGCGGGCGCGGTCAACGCCGCCCTGCTCGCCTGCCAGATCCTCGCCCTCGAGCAGCCTGCACTCAGAGCGAGGCTCATCGAGTACCGCGAGAGGCAGTCGCGGGAAGCGGAGGCGTCGGAACTGCCGGTCGCCGACGCCAGCGGACGGTAACCGGTGGAGCCGCTGCTGCCCGGCGCGACGATCGGTGTACTCGGCAGCGGCCAGCTGGGCCGCATGCTCGCCTTCGCCGCGCACAGGATGGGTTACAGGATCGCCGTCTACTCCCCGGGCTCCGACACGCCCGCCGGCGGGGCAGCCGATCTCGAGATGGACGCACAGTACGAGGACGAGGACGCGCTCGCCCGGTTCGCCGGCGTCGTCGACGTGGTCACCGTCGAGTTCGAGAACATCCCCTCCAGCGCCCTCGAACTGCTCGAGAGATCGGTACCGGTGAGACCCGGTCCGGCGGCGCTGCACATCACTCAGAATCGGCGCCGCGAGAAGGAGTTCCTGGCTCGCCACGGGCTGCCCCACGCCCGCGCCATCCACCTGAACGATCCGGCCGAACTCGACAGGGCGCTGGCCGCGATCGGCACCCCCGCCGTGCTCAAGACCGCGGGCTTCGGTTACGACGGCAAGGGGCAGCTGATGATCGCCGGGAACGATGATAGGGCGGCTGCAGCTGCCCAGGCGGAAGCCGGCCCGTGCGTCCTCGAGGAGTTCGTGGAGTTCGAGCGGGAGGTGTCGGTACTCGTTGCCCGCACGCCCGACGGAGAGATGGCTACCTGCGGCCCGATCGAGAACCGGCATGCCAAACACGTTCTCGACCTCTCGACGGTTCCCGCCCGGCTCGCGACCGACGCCGCGCAGGAGGCACGCGATCTCGCTCGCGATGTTGCGGTGTCCCTGGAGCTTGTAGGGCTCGCCTGCGTGGAGATGTTCGTGACAGCCGGAGGGGGGCTGCTCGTGAACGAGATCGCTCCGCGGCCGCACAACTCCGGGCACCTGACTATCGAGGCGTGCGTAGCGAGTCAGTTCGAGCAGCAGTTGAGGTCGGTATGCGGCCTGCCCCTGGCCGGGATGGAGTTCGTGAGGCCCGCCGCGATGGCCAATCTGCTGGGCGACCTGTGGCACGATGGCGAGCCCGACTGGACGGCGGCTCTGCGCATACCCGGTGTCGCACTCCACCTGTACGGCAAGGAACGGGCACGACCGGGCCGCAAGATGGGCCACATAACGGCGCTGGCCGATACTCCTGAAGCCGCCGCTCGGCGAGCGTTGGAGGCGCGCGCTGCGCTGGGAGCCGCGAACTCCCTCGGTTCCGGTGGACTTGCGTCGCCCAGGACTTGATTCACCTGAAGGGCACTCTATATACTAGCTAGGTTTGTGTCCCCCAGGCCCGCAGCGATGGGTCCGGGGGTTGGTTTGTCGTGCGCCTGAAACCGTTGCTGCAACGCGGATCGTTCGTCGAGCACCGGTTCCTGCCCAGCGACGGTCCTGAAAGTCCAGTCCGCGGCCTCCACCAAGGGGCGACGCGGCCAGAAAGAAGGAGTTGATCACTCTGCCTACGGTCAACCAGCTACTCCGCAAGGGTCGCAAGACCCTCAAGAAGAAGAACAAGACCCCCGCACTCAAGGGGAGCCCGCAGCGTCGTGGAGTCTGCACCGCGGTGAAGACCCAGACGCCGAAGAAGCCGAACTCGGCGCTTCGAAAGATAGCCCGTGTCCGCCTCTCGAGCGGCTACGAGGTCACCGCCTATATTCCCGGCGAGAAGCACAACCTGCAGGAGCACTCGGTCGTTCTAATCCGTGGCGGTCGTGTCAAGGACCTCCCAGGGGTTCGTTACCACATCGTCCGCGGCGCGCTCGACGCCCAGGGCGTGGGCGTTGGCCGCTACGTCCAGCGCAACCAGGGCCGTTCGAAGTACGGCACGAAGAAGCCCAAGTAACGGGTTCAGGAGACAGGTCGAGGTATCTGAATGGCACGTAGACGTAGAGCAGAGGTAAGGAAGCTCGAGCCCGATCTCGTATACAGCGACACGACGGTGACCGCTTTCGTCAACAAGATCATGCGCGACGGCAAGAAGAACCTGGCCAGCCGCATCTTCTATGGCGCTTGCCGCCTCATCCAGGAGAGAAGCGGCCAGGAGCCCCTGAAGGTATTTCGTCAGGCGCTCGACAACATCCGCCCCCGTATCGAAGTCAAGAGCCGACGTGTTGGCGGGGCCACCTATCAGGTTCCCGTCGAGGTGAGTCCGCGCCGTGCCCAGTCGCTGTCGCTGCGTTGGCTGGTAGCCGCTTCGGACGCCCGTCCCGAGCGCACGGCTGTCGAGCGGGTAGCCGGCGAGTTGCTCGATGCCGCGCAGGGCCGTGGCGGCGCCGTGAAGAAGAAGGAAGACGTAGAGCGGATGGCGGAGGCCAATCGGGCCTACGCTCACTACCGCTGGTAGACGGCCCTGTTGTTTTTATCGGCAAACGGCGCTGCCGGCATCCGCTGCGGAGCCGGTAACGCCTAGGGAGAGAGAATGGCAACGCCAACGACGATCGATCTCAAGAAGACCAGGAACATCGGTATCGCCGCCCACATCGATGCCGGGAAGACCACGCTCACCGAGCGGATCCTCTTCTACACCGGCCGAATCCACAAGATCGGCGAGACCCACGAGGGCGCCTCGCAGATGGACTGGATGGAGCAGGAGAAGGAACGGGGCATCACCATCACGTCGGCCGTTACCCAGGCCTTCTGGGGTGATACCCGGATAAACATCATCGACACCCCGGGGCACGTCGACTTCACCATGGAGGTCGAACGCTCGATGCGCGTGCTCGACGCGGCAATAGCCGTGTTCGACGCCTCGCAGGGCGTTGAGCCTCAGTCCGAGACGGTATGGCGTCAGGCGGACAAGTACCATGTCCCGCGCCTCGCCTTCGCCAACAAGATGGACAAGACCGGGGCCGACTTCCAGCTGGTCCTCGACTCCATGCAGGAGCGCCTGGGCGCCAACGCGGTGCCGATCCAGTGGCCCATGGGCCAGGAGGAATCGTTCGCCGGCATCATCGACCTGGTCGAGATGAAGTCGTACACCTACATGGACGACCTCGGTCAGGACATCAAGGTCGGCGACGTCCCCGCCGAGTACCAGGGGTTGGCCGAGGAGAAACGCAACCTCATGATCGAGAAGCTCGCCGACGTCGACGACGACGTCGCCATGCTCTTCCTCGAGGGTGAGGAAGTACCGGCAGAGACGCTCCACGCCGCCATCCGCAAGGGCACCATCAGCCTCGAAGTGTTCCCGGTGCTGTGCGGCTCTGCCCTCAAGAACAAGGGTGTGCAGCGGGCCCTCGATGCGGTGGCGCTCTATCTGCCCTCGCCCCTCGACGTCCCCGCCATCCGCGGCGTGTTGCCCGACGGGACCGAAGACACCCGCTCGGCCGACGAGAAGGCGCCCACCTCGGCGCTCGCCTTCAAGATCGCTACCGACCCTTACGTGGGACGGCTCACGTTCGTGCGCGTCTACTCGGGCGTGCTCGAGTCGGGCTCGTACGTGCTGAACGTCTCTAAAGGCAAGAAGGAGCGGATCGGCCGCCTCCTCAAGATGCACGCCAACTCCCGTGAAGAGGTCGAGCGGATCAGCGCCGGCGACCTGGGCGCGGTCATCGGCCTCAAGGACACCGGTACCGGAGACACCCTCTCCGACCCGGCGCATCCGATCGAACTCGAGTCGATCGAGGTTCCCGAGCCGGTCATCACGGTCGCCATCGAACCCGCCACCAAGGCCGACCAGGACAAGCTCTCCAACGGCCTCGCCAAGCTGGCCGAGGAGGACCCCACCTTCCGTGTCGAGACCGACCCGGAAACCGGCCAGACGACGATCTCCGGGATGGGCGAGCTCCACCTCGAGATCATCGTCGATCGCCTTCGCCGGGAGTTCAACGTCAACGCGAACGTGGGCGCTCCGCAGGTGGCATACCGCGAGACGATCACCAAGCCGGTGGACGTCGAAGGAAAGTTCGTGCGACAGACCGGCGGCCGTGGTCAGTACGGCCACGTCAAGATGAAGGCTGAGCCGAAGGGGCGTGGCGAGGGCTTCGAGTTCGAGAACGCCATCGTGGGCGGAACCATCCCCAGGGAGTACATCCCGGCGGTACAGAAGGGGATCGAGGAAGCGATGCAGAACGGTCCGCTCCTCGGATTCCCGATCGTCGACATGAAGGTGTCTCTCTACGAAGGCTCCTACCACGAGGTCGACTCGTCGGAGATGGCGTTCAAGATCGCCGCCTCGATGGCGGTTCGCAACGCGATGCAGCAGGGCGCAGCGGCGATCCTCGAGCCGATCATGCGGGTGGAGGTCGTCACGCCCGAGCAGTACATGGGTGACGTCATCGGCAACCTCAACTCGCGCCGCGGTCAGATCCAGGGGATGCAGCCTCGCGGCAACGCCCAGGTGATCAACGCTCACGTACCACTCTCCGAGATGTTCGGCTACGCGACCGACCTGCGCAGTCTCAGTCAGGGCCGTGCGACCTTCACGATGTTCCTCGATCACTACGCACAGGTTCCGAAGAACATCCAGGAAGAGCTAGTCAAGAAGTAATCCATTCCGGGCCGGCCCCCGCCGGCCCAGCTAAGGAGATCGTGAAATGGCGAAAGCGACGTTCGAGCGTACGAAGCCGCATGTGAATGTTGGGACTATCGGTCATGTTGATCATGGGAAGACGACGTTGACGGCTGCTATTACGTTTGCGGCTGCGGCGGCGGATCCGTCTGTGGAGACGCAGTCTTATGATCAGATCGATAAGGCGCCGGAGGAGAAGGCGCGGGGTATTACGATTAATACTTCGCATGTTGAGTATCAGACTCCGGAGCGGCATTATTCGCATGTTGATTGTCCGGGTCATGCGGATTATGTGAAGAATATGATT
>DASVCN010000010.1 GCA_036381595.1 Trueperaceae bacterium
CTGCACGAATCCCACGTTGGACACGAACGGCTCGATGACGTGGATCTTCTGGAGGGGCGTGACGATGAGCAGTTGCAGGCCAAGCCTGCCGAACAACTCCAGTCCGTAGCGGGCGGAGTCGTCGGAGCCTCGGCCGAACGCTTCGTCGATGACTACCAGGCGGAAGGTGCGGGCCTTGGGCTCGGCGCCGGCGAGGCCGAACTGGTAGGCGAGGCTGGCCGCCAGGACCGTGTAGGCGAGCTTCTCCTTCTGCCCGCCCGACTTGCCGCCGGAATCGGAGTAGTGTTCGTACTCCTCGTCATCCTCTCGCCACCGCTCGCTCGCCGCGAAGGTGAACCAGTTGCGCACGTCGGTGACCTTCTCGGTCCAGCGGCGGTCGATCTCGGCCAGGCCCTCGCGGCCGCGGAAGCGCTCGATGATCCGCTTGACCTCGAGGAACTTGCGCTCCGAGTACTGGTCGTCCTCACTGCCGCTCAGGCTGCCCTCGGTGCATGCCCGCAGGTCGCCGCGGAACTCGATTATCTCCCGGTCGTTCGTCGGCAGCGCCTCGAGCTGGATGTAGCGGCCCTCGTTGTAGTCGATCCCCCGCAACGAATCGTTGATCACGCCAATGCGCTCGCCAATGAGCGCGCGCTCGCGCTGTAGCTGCCCGTGGAAGTTCGCCACCTCGGTGATGGTGTTCTCGTTCAGCATCTCCTTGAAGCGGGCCTCGAACCTGGGCAAGTCATCGGAGGTGAGCCTCTCCAGCAGTTCCCGGTAGGCGCCGGCGGCCGCCATGCTGCTGTCCATCTCCTGACTCTCCTGTGGGAACTCTGCTCGGAAGGCCCCCATCTCTGCCACGATCCGCTCCTGGAGCCGGGTGAGCTGCTTGTCGGCGGCGTCGATCCTGGCGGTCAACTCGACCCGCAGGTCCCGCTCATGTGTATCGCAAGTCTCGACCGTGAGCTTGCGATCCGCCAGGAGCTGTTCGCGCAGGTCGGCGATCAGGCGGTTGTTCGCGCTGCTGTCGCCGCTCGCGTCTTCGCCGGCCAGCAGCTCCTCGGTCTGACTGCGGGCCGCACGGGCGTCGCTCTGCTTCTGCTCGGTCCTGGCGCGCCCGTCCCTTTCTCGCGCCAGCCGCTCCTCGGCCTCCTCGATCTCTCTTTCCACCGCGCCCAGCCGGCCCTGGAGCTCGAGCAGCACGTTCGACGACTCTTGCAGCGCCCGCTTCTCGTCCTCCAGCCGCTGCGCTTCGACCGCGAGCGAGCCCCAGTCGATCTCGCGGAAGTCGCGGTACTCGTCGAGTTGCGCCAGGGCCTTGAGGCGGTCGCCGACCCTCTGCTCCTGTGCCTGCAACTCTTCGATCCGCTGCGCCAGGCCGGCCAAACGTTCGGTCAAGCGCTCGAAATCGCCTTCGAGCGCCTCGATCTTCGCCTGGTTGCTCCAACCGAGGATGTAACGTGCGCGGTCGTCGATCCTGTGCCTGTCGTCCTTCTCGTGGCGCTCGCGGCTGCCCTTGATCTGGCCGTTGCGGGTGAGGGCGCGCTCCTCGCGTCGGAACTGCTCCTGCGACTCGCAGCAGGCGAAGTCGAAGCGGTGCGACAACTCGCGCTCCAGCCACTCGTAGTAGGGGCTGTCCGACTGGAGCGCCAGCTTGTGGACGAGGGAGTCGGGGTGTAGTTTCTTTGGGGCCGAGGAGGGCTCGGCCGGCCTCACGCGGTAATAGACGAGCCGCCCACGCAGATGGGTCCGGTCGACCCACTCGGCAACCTGGGCGTACCGCTCCTGTGGCACCAACAGTGAGAGTCCGAAGCCGTGCAGCAGGCGCTCGGCGGCGCCCTCCCAGTCCCTCGCCTGCTCGCGCACCTCGATGAGCTCGCCGGCGAACGGGAGCCGCTCCTCGGCGATGCTCAGCTCTTCGCACAGTCGACCGCGCAAGTCGACCTGCCTGGCGGGAAGATTATTGCGTCTGCTGCGAAGGCTGTCGATCTCGTTCGAGAGCTGCTGGTGCTCGAGCCTGTGCTGCTCGAACTCGACTCCGAGGTCACGCAGATCGCGCTTCAGCTCGTCCCCTCGCGACTCCTGCTCGTCCCGAAGGACCGCCAATCGTTGCCGTTGCGAGAGGAACTCGTCGAGCGATCGCACCGGCGTTGCGCCCACCATCTCGAGCAGGTCACCATAGCGTCGCGCCTTCTCCCTGCGCCGGTCGATCTCCTCGTTCAGCTGCTTCAAGTAGGCCGACAGGCGCTCCAGGCGATCGCCGCCGTTCTGCGCGATATTGCGGCGCAGCTCCTGCTCATCCAGGCGCAGTTTCTGGACCTCCTGCCGGTAGCCTTCGATGCGGCGGTCGCAGCGTTCGATCTCCTCCTGCAGGCGGAGCAGTCGATCGTCCAGGAGTCCGATCTTGAGCCGAGCGAAATACGGCTTGAGGCCTTCGCGGGCGGCGCGCAGCTCGCCCGCCTCGATAGCTGTTTCGTTGTGGCGATCGCACTTCTCGACGAGGGGAGCCAGCAGTTCGACTTGACGTTTCGCCTTGAGGATCGCCTCGTGTGCCCGGCTCAGGTCGTCGAAGTGTTCGAGCAGGGCGGCTATCTTCGGTTCGACCTCGAACGGCTCGAGCATGTGACTGCGGACGAAGCCGGTGAGGTTGCCCACCGACTTCATCGAGACTGTCTGGTGGAACAGCTCGAGTGCCTGCTCAGCCTGCAGGCCGAAGCGGCGCCGAAAGTGGGCACCGTAGCTGCTGAAGCTGTCGAAGATGGTGTCGCCGGCATCTCGGAGGCGTTTGCGCAGCTCCTTCACCTCGCCGCCGAAGTCGCTGAAATGGTCTGCGATGGCGAGCGGTCGTTCGGCGACGATGTAGAAGCGGGCCGGTTGACCAACGGTCTCCTTGAACCAGAAGACCTGAGCCAGGGTGATGGTCTGCGCCAGCGCTTCGTTCTCGAACCGGCCCAGGATGACCGAATAGGTTCCCGGCTCCCTCAGAGAGACGGGCCGGCCACCGTTGCCGGCATCGCCGCGCTCCGACTTGTAGTGACCAAGAACGTAACTGCGAAGGCTCCGCTCCTTGGACTCGGCCCCCGCCGCTCGGTTGTATGCGATCTTCTGGGCGGGCACCAGCAACGTCGTGACCGCGTCCACCAGCGTCGACTTGCCCGAGCCGATGTCTCCGGTGAGCAGCGAGTTCTGGCCGTTGAGGTCCAGCCGCCAGACCTTCTGGTGGAAGGTGCCCCAGTTGAGCACCTCGAGGCTGGCGAGCCGGAACCCGGCCTGGGAGGAGGCGAAGAGTGGGGAGAGGTCAGTCATCGTCCTGGTCCCGCGGTTCCTGACCCAGGTGCTGCCGGTACTCGGCCAGCTTCTGGTCCAACTCTCCCAGCCACTGCGCGTCGACGAAGGCCTTGATTATCCGGCGCACCTCGTACGCCTGCGGGCCCGCGCCTGGCGCCCGCCTGAGCTTGCGAACGAAACCCAGCTCGGCGACCTTGTTGAGGTGCGTCTCGACCCGGTCCACCAGCCGCGCCTCGTTGCTGCCGTCGGGCAGGAAGAGGCGAAGCGTCTCGGCCAACTCGTCGAGGGTGAGCACCAGTCGGGCTTGCGAGCCCTCGGCGTCGAACTCGGCGAGCTTCTTGCGCAGGAGCGCCAGCAGCAGGCTGACGGGGAAGGTGAGCTGTCGGCGGGCAACCAGTCGCGGCGCCCTACTCTCGGCCTCTTCGTCCTCCGGAAGCGAGCGCAGGAAGGCGAACCCTTCGGCCTCGTCCAGGTAGAGCTCGAGGCCCAGGACGCGGACGTAATCGCTCACCGCACCCTGCAGGGCGACCAACTGCGCCCAGGCATCGGCGTCCTCCTCCCGGTAGATCACGCCCTTCAGCAGGGTGGGGACGACCCGGGAGAGGGCCGGCTGTGTGGGGCTGCTCTGATCGGTTCCGAGGACCGGCTCCAGCATCGTCATACGCTCCGACTGCTCTGCTCTGTTCCGGGGGCCGGCTCCAGCATCGTCATACGCTCCTGAAGATGACACGAGGGATCCTGGCCCGTCGCTGTATGGAGTCTGCCGAGAGCCAGGCGATGGTCTCGCTGCCGGCCTCGTCCACCACGCTGTCATCGCTCTCGCCCGCCAGCCTCAGGTAGGTCACGAGTTCGGCCAGGCCGTGCTCGAGCGGGTACTGATCGATGATTTCGCCCAGCGTCACCTGGTCGCGCGCCTGCAGGACCCTCCGTATTCGCAGGGCCAGTTCCGCCGGGTCCACCTCGCTGTGAGCGAAAAGTGCCGAGGCATCTATCTCGGCGTCTCCCACCTCGACCGGCTCGCTTGCGATGGCCGGTGAGGAGGGGGGTGCGAAGAGGCGGCGTTCCATGGGCAGTTCGACGCTCGGGGAGATCGCGGCGATTTCGGCGAACGGCCCCGGTGGTTGGGCGTCCCGCACCGCCAACGCGTTGGCCTCCAGCGAGTTGAGGATCTCCATGATCCGCCGGTTCTCGAGCCATGCCTTGTCGTCGAGGAAGCGTCTGAGCTGTTGCGAGAGTTGCGCTACCGTGCGCTGGGTGTGGTCGCCCGCCTCCAACCAGTCGTAGTGGATGCGGCGCAACCTCGGCTCGGGCCGTTCCTCGGCGACGGCCGGTAGCCTCAGCATCTTGTCGAGGAGCTCCCCCAGCTCCTCCTGGCGTGACTGCGACATGAGCAACTCCCAGAACGCGCGGAAGCTCCTGCCCTGGTGCGATCCGGTTATTGCGTCCCGATCTCCCATGATCTCTTCGAGCAGCTCACCCTTGCCGCCGTCCCAAAGGGTGATCTTCTCGCGCGCCTGCCGGTCCAGCCGGCGGAAGTTGTGCTCGACCTCGCGGAAGTCGGCCAGCAATTGACTCGCCAGCTCGCGGAACTGCTGGTAGCGCTCCTTCACCGCGGTGCTGTCGAGCAGCGACAGGTCGCCCTCCTCTATGCGGGCGATCTGATCGTCGATCTCCTGGCGCTGGCGTCGCAACTCGTCGATCCGCACTTCAGGGTCGCGTTCGGTGCCGTGGCTCAGTTGACGCAGCAGATCGATCAGGGTGAGCAGCCGAGACTCGGTGCCCACGAATGAACGTTCGCTGAGGCTGGAGAGCCACCTTATAGCCTGCTCGGTGGCCGGAGTGAGGTCGTAGCGGGGTTCGTCGGAGTCGGCCGGGTAGAACTTGCGGAGCCAGCCCCGTTCGCTGCGCGACCAGTCGTTGAGATACGCGCGGGCGTCACGCGGGAAGGAATCCTCGCCCAGTCGCTCCCTCAGTCCGAAGAGCTCGTCGTCCAACGCCTCGATCAGATGCGCTTCGGGCAGAGTGCGCACGTTCGGCTCGAGGAACACCCGGTTGAGGAAAGCCGCGACGAAAGGGGCGTGCTGGGCACGCAACAACTGCCAGGCGGGGTGCTGGCGGCTGAGCAGTTCGAGGGTCGTGTAGTCCATAGTGGACCTCTTGAGGGCGGGGCGTCCGGCCGGAAGCGGTGGTGAGTCGAATTGTACCGGACCGGGGTTGCGTATCTTAGCTGGCCTGGTTCCCGCCAATCTCGTCTCGGCGAAAGCTGTCAGCCGCTCATTGATGAATGGATTTGTGCCCTGATCTAGGCTCAAGCCGCTGGACTCCCGGCAACGTATCAGGTGTAAGCACTCTTCCGGTGGCCCACCTTCACGATGGTGATCAGCAACTCGTCATCCTGTATCTCGTAAAGAATGCGGTAGGCACCCTGGCGGACGCGATAACGCTCCTGCGCTGTGAGCTTGACGCTCCCAGGCGGTCTCGGATCCTCCGCCAAACTCTCTATGCGGGACAGGATCTTGCCGACGTGAGATTTGGGAATAGCACGAAAGTCCTTCGCGACGGACTTCTTGAAGACCAGACTATATCTTGCCAAGGGATTTGAGCTCGTTCAGGAACTGCTCGTAGCTCAAAAGCGGGTCTTCACCACGCTTGCTGAACTCCGCAAGATCCTTCTGGTCCTCGAGCAGCGCCTCGGCTACTGCTTCATTGACGATGTCGGACAGCGAACGATCGCTCATGGCCGCCTTTAGCCGAAGGGCCGCATGGAGGTCAGGGTCGAAGTAAACCGTTGCTCGTTTCGACGTCTTCGGCATAGTGAAGGATAACGTCATGACGTTATAGCGTCAAGGCCCGCCTTCGAGCCTTGTTTCCGTCCGTGTCGAAGGAGAACGCAGCCTTCTTCTTCGATCCGCCTAATAAGATCCCTTCGCTTCACGCAATGTCGAGTTCTGCGGTCCGGCGCACGTTCGGAATCTCGCCGTCGTTCAGTTCGTCGAAGATTTCGCGAAGATTTTCCCTGAGTTCGTCTTCCGTCTCGCCCTGAGTCCGGTAGTCGGGGAACTCTTCCCAGTACCCCAGCCACATCTCGTCCTCTTGCCAGTAGACGTACCGCTGCTTCATTCTCGAATCTTAGCTAATTAGGGCGTGGCTGTCCGCCTA
>DASVCN010000011.1 GCA_036381595.1 Trueperaceae bacterium
TGCGAACGACTGCGGGTCGTGGACGAGTTCCTGGGGAACTGATCGACGCGATGTGCCGGGCGCCCGGGCTCAGCTCTCCCGCTTCTTCCTGAGCCAGCCGAACAGCCCCGTGCCGCGCTTCTCGCGCTTGTCTTCGTCGGCTTCCTCGGGAGCAGGCTTGCGCTTGCGGCTGGCCCGGCCGGTGAGCTCGGCCGGCTGCCTCTCCGGTTCGGTCAGTCGCGCCGCCGCCATGAACGCTTTGCGGAACTCCTGGACCGTCCTGTAGCGGCGCCCCGGATCTCTCGCCATCGCCTGGGCGATGACCTTCGATTCTTCGCGGCTGATCTCCTCACGCAGGTGGGAAAGGGCTTTCGGGAATGCGGACAGGTGGGCCATCATCAGATCCTCGTACGACTCCCCCTGGAAGGGCCTGACGCCAGCCATCACCTCGTAGGCGAGGATCCCGAGGCTGTAGATGTCGCTCTGTACCGTCGGCGGTTGACCCTCGAAGATCTCGGGGGCCATGTAGAAGGCCGTTCCCACCCGTTCCCAACTATCGTCGCCGATATGCATGCCGGTCCCGAAATCGCCCAGTTTGGCGCTACCCTCGCCCGTCAGGAACACGTTCGCCGGTTTCACGTCACGGTGCAGCACCTGACGCGAGTGGCTGTGCTCGAGCCCCCGGGCGACGTCGACTATGAGCTGACGAGCACGCTCCAGAGGAACATGCCTCTGCTCCAGGAGCAGGTCGCCCAGAGTGCCCTGCGAGCAGTACTCGAGCACGAGGAACGCCTTGGCTCCGGTGGGCGCCCCGTCGAGGCCCGACACGACGTTAGGGTGGCTCAGGCCCAGGGTGATCTGCACCTCGTTCTCGAACATCCGCCGCAGAACCGGCTGCGAGGCGAGCTCCTCCCGCGGAAGCTTGAGGGCGACCTTGCCCCAACTGGCGTGCTGTGCGAGGAAGACGTGGGCCGTCTGCCCCGAACCGAGCTCGGTGAGCACGCTGTATCCGGTTGGCACGTGGGCGGGCGTTCGGTCAGACATCTAGCGCGGAGTCCGAGGGTTCCATGGGGGCGGCGGGTTCCAATCTACAACTCAACCGTTCCACCGGGCTGGAGCGGAAGGCATTCGCCGGCTCCGGCCGCGGTCACGCTCCGGGCGAACGCCTGCGGATCCTGGCAGATCAGGTCGAAGGTGTCGTAGTGAATCGGCACGACGCGTTCGGCCCGAAGCAGCTTGGCCGCTTCCAGCGCCTCCTCGGGCCCCATCGTGTAGTTCCCGCCGATGGGGAGGAACGCGAGGTCGAGGCCGAGCGAACCGATCAACTGCATGTCGCCGAAGAGACCGGTGTCGCCGGCGTGGTAGACACGCTTCCCTTCGGCCTCCAGGACGATCCCGGTCGGCATCCCTCCGTAACGTCCATCGTCGAACGAACTCGAGTGCCAGGCGGGAGTCAGCTTTACCCGTCCGAACGGGAAGCCGAAGAACCCGCCGATGTTCATGCCGTGCGTTCCGACGCCCTGCGGCTTCAGGGCGCGGCAGATCTCGACCATCCCGACGACTGTCGCGCCGCTGCGCTTGGCGATCCGCACCGCGTCGCCGACATGGTCTCCGTGAGCGTGAGTGATGAGTATGTAATCGGGCGTGAGCTCATCGACGTCGACGGAGGCGAGCGGGTTGCCCGAGATGAAGGGGTCGATGAGCAAGCTGTAGTCACCGGTCTCGACATGGACCGCCGAGTGACCCAGATAGGTAAGTCTCACGCCACCTCCCAGGAATGACGTCTGGTGAGCGGTTCAAGCCTACCATGCCCACACCTGTCGCCGCCGACCCACTCACCCGCTCCGGTCGGACAGGTCGCGTTCGGAGCGGCTCTTGTCCAGCTGGCCGACTTGGGGCCCGCTAACGCTCGACGCCAGGGGACGACGTCGCCGCTCCCCGCCGCTCAGGGGTGACGGAGCAGCACCAGCCAGAGGTAGTAGAGGACGGTCAACCCGATCGGCGCCGCCGCCAGCGCCAGCGCCGGCAGGTCCAGCTTGGCGAGGTAGAGCAACCAGGCGGCGAGACTCACCACCACCACGAGCGGCAGGGCCCAGAAGAGCACCAGGCTCAGACCCTCGAGGCCGAGAAGGTTGATCTGCCCGCCGTTCGTTTGCCACAGGTGGATGGCTCCCATGACCCAGAAGAGGGTGATGCCGAACGAACCGACGTTGGACAGAAGGATCCCGAAGAAAGTGAGTACCCTGTTCCCTTCGCGGGCGATCTCGTCGTTGTGGGCTTCGCTGTAAACGATGGTCATATCGCTCCTACTCGTTGCGCCCGCCAGAGCGGGTCGCCGTTCACTCAGCTACTACTGTTTTATCGTGCGGGCCGGGCCGAGTCCAGGTTCCCGGTCGGTTCCCCGTCGACATCAGTCACCGGCGATGAGCGCCTTCGTCTCCCCGCTCACGCGCTTCCAGCCACGGTACGCCGCCCGTCGGCCCCGGTCCCAGAGCTTGTAGGCGTAGGCCGCTACGGGATGGGTCCAGGTCCCCGAGATGGCGCCGGCACGTAGCGCCGCAAGCAGGTCTTCGGGGCCTTCGATCGGCCGGTCCGGGGTCTCGACCCAGGCGGTCCCGAGAGCCGGAACGATGTGAGCATCGGTTCCCGCCGATGCCGGCAGGTCACGCTCGGCAGCCCACTGGCTCGCCTGGGCGTTGCGCCTGGGATGCGATACCCGGGTATTGAAGACCTCGACGATATCTATCTCATGCGCGATCCGCTCTCGCGCCGCCGGCGAGAGGCGGTGCGTTTTGAGCGGATCGAAACCGTGGGGCAGGAGCACGAGGCCGCCCTGCTCACGGATCCGCTCCACTACCTCCTCGGGACTCAGGTCGGCCGGGATCAACTCCTCGAGGAACAGGCCGATGATCTCGCCCTCCCTCGTCGTGACCTCTTCTCCCACGATTATCAGGGGGTCGCCGGGCGCCGTGGACTTCTCCCTGAGCTCCAGCGCCCCCCAGATCTGATCGTGATCGGTGACCGCCTGCACCGCGATCCGCTGCTGTCGACAGCGGGTGATGACGCCGTCGAACTGGGACGAGCAGTCGTGAGACGCCTCGGTGTGGCAGTGGAGGTCGATGCGCATCGCTACTACCACCCTACCGGCCACAGCCCCGGCCACCATGCTCGAACGACCAATCTCTGAAGTTCGGTGGGTTCGCCGCGGCCCCACCAAGAGGAACCGAGCGGGTCCGGTGTCCGGCGCCCGTGCCGGTTCGCGCTACCAGAGGAGCGGGAGGGCCTGATATACTCGCATGTTTGGAGCGAGGCGAGCTGGGGCCCATCATCACTTCCTCGACCTTCCCTCTCCCCGCCGAGCGCGAAGGAGGCATCTCCAGTTGCAGGACCTTGTCATTCGCGGCGCGCGCGAGCACAACCTCAAGGACATCACGCTTCAACTGCCGCGTAATAAGTTCATAGTTTTCACCGGGGTCTCCGGTTCAGGTAAGTCGACCCTGGCGTTCGACACCATCTACGCGGAGGGGCAGCGCCGCTACGTGGAGAGCCTCTCGGCGTACGCCAGGCAGTTCCTGGGCGTGATGGACAAGCCTGATGTCGACGGGATCGACGGGCTCTCGCCTGCCATCTCCATCGATCAGAAGACCACCTCCCACAATCCGCGCTCCACGGTCGGCACCGTCACCGAGATCCACGACTACCTGCGTCTCCTGTTCTCGCGCGCCGGAACGCCCCACTGCCCCGTATGCGACCGGCCCATCCAGCGCCAGTCGGCCAGTGAGATCGTCGAACAGCTGCTGGGCCGCTTCCCGGACGCCCGGGCGATGATCCTCGCCCCGGTCGTGCGCGGCCGCAAGGGGGAGTACCGCAAGCTGCTGGCTGACCTCAAGAAGGAGGGCTTCGCCAGGATCCGCCTGGACGGCGAGGTGCAGACCCTCGACGAGGCGCTCACAGGCAACATCGAACGGTACGAGAAGCACGACATCGACCTGGTGATCGACCGGGTGCTGCTGAAGGAGGACGACCGCTCGCGGATCGCGGAGAGCGTGGAGCTCGCCCTGGTCAAGGGCGAGGGGCTCATGCGGGCCTGGATGCCGGAGGACGATTCCAAGGCCGGTGTTGAGGAGCTGTTCAGCGAGAAGTTCGCCTGCCCCGAGCACGGCACCTTCCTCGAGGAGCTCGAACCCCGGGTCTTCTCCTTCAACTCACCGTACGGCGCTTGCCCGCGCTGCAGCGGCCTCGGGTACCTTCAGCAGTTCGACCCGAAGCTGATAGTCCCCGACGACACCCTCTCGATCGCGGAAGGCGCCATCGCACCCTGGAGTGGCGGTCGCAGCGACGGCAACAAGGTGTTCTACTGGGACCGGCTCAAGGCGCTCGCCGAGATGCTCGATTTCGACCTGCAGACCCCCTGGAAGGACCTGCCCGAATCGGTGCAGAAGTCGATCCTGGAAGGCAGCGCGGAACCGGTCGACGTCGTCTACAAGCGCGGCGGCCGCGAGACGATGCGGTTCAAGGCCGAGTTCGAGGGCGTGATCGGCAACCTAGACCGGCGGCTCAAGGAGGCGGCCAGCGAGTACGCCCGGGAGCGGCTCGAGGAGTTCATGTCGCTGGTGGCCTGCCCGCACTGTCACGGCAGCCGTTACAAGCCGGAAGTGCTGGCGGTGCGAATCGCCGACAGCAACATCGCTCAACTCTCCGGGATGACGGTGCTCGACGCCCGTCGTTTCTTCGCTGAACTCGACCTGCCGGGACCAGCGGGCGCCATCGCCCGGCCGATCGTCCGGGAGGTCAACTCGCGCCTCGGTTTCCTCGAGGACGTTGGCCTCGACTACCTGTCGCTCGACCGCAGCGCCAACACTCTTTCTGGGGGGGAGGCGCAACGGATCCGCCTCGCCACCCAGGTGGGCTCGGGCCTCACCGGAGTCCTCTACGTTCTCGACGAGCCCTCCATCGGCCTCCACCCCCGTGACAACGCGCGGCTGCTTCGAACCCTGCTGAGCCTGCGCGACCTCGGCAACACCCTCATCGTCGTCGAGCACGACGAGGACACGATGCGGGCGTCCGACTACATCGTCGACCTTGGGCCGGGCGCCGGCGTCCACGGCGGCGAGGTGGTCGCCGCCGGCGTGCCGGCCGAGCTCACCCGTCACCAGAACTCGCTTACCGCCGCCTACCTGAGGGGCGACCTCAAGATCGACGTGCCGAAGAAGCGACGCGAGGGCAACGGCAAGAGGCTCAAGATCGTCGGCGCCCGTGAGCACAACCTCCAGGGGATAGACGTCGAGATACCTCTGGGCACGATGACCTGCATCACCGGTCCTTCCGGGTCCGGCAAGTCTACCCTCGTCCACCGCATCCTGCACGCCAGTCTGGCGAAGCAGCTCTACCGGGCGAAGGCCCAACCCGGCAGTCACGAACGGATCCTCGGCACCGAACACCTGGACAAGGTCATCGAGATCGACCAGAGCCCCATCGGCCGGACACCCAGATCGAACCCGGCCACCTACACCGGCATCTTCACCGACATCCGCGATCTGTTCGCCCGAGCGCCCGAGTCCCGCAAGCGTGGCTACAAGGCGGGCCGCTTCTCGTTCAACGTCAAGGGCGGCCGCTGCGAGGCGTGCAAGGGCGACGGGACCGTGAAGGTTGAGATGTACTTCCTGCCCGACGTCTACGTGCCCTGCGAGGTCTGCAAGGGCGCGCGCTACAACCGCGAGACGCTGGAGGTGAAGATCCGCGGCAAGTCGATCTCCGACGTGCTCGAGATGACCGTCGACGAGGGACTGGAGTTCTTCGAGAACATCCCCAACGTCGCCCGCAAGCTGCAGCTCATGAAGGACGTTGGCCTCTCCTACATCAAGATCGGCCAGCCCTCCCCCACCCTCTCCGGTGGTGAGGCACAGCGCGTGAAGCTGGCCTCGGAGCTGGGCCGCCGCTCGACCGGCAAGACCCTCTACATCCTCGACGAACCAACAACGGGTCTCCACTTCGACGACACCCGTAAACTCCTGGATGTTCTTCACAGGTTGGTCGACGGTGGAAATACACTGGTTGTAATCGAACACAACATCGACGTGATCAAGACCGCCGATTGGATCGTCGACCTTGGACCCGACGGCGGAGCGCGCGGTGGCCGGGTCGTAGCCGAAGGGACGCCCGAGACCGCCGCTGCGGACCACGATTCGCCCACGGGCAAGTTCCTTCGCCAGGTACCCGAGATCGCCGAGAGGATCCAGGTCCGGGATGTCGCCTGAGGCTCCGCTAACAGGAGGGCCGCGGACCGGTTCAGGGGCAGGCGCGGGTCGGGTGGTCCCAGCGCCGAACTCCGGTGCGGCGAGGTCGAAAGTCGCTCATCGGCCCACGGAGCCTTCGGGTACGATGCAGCGATGACGAGCGGGGCCCCTGCGACGCAACGGTTCATAATCGGAGTTTTCCTGTTCCTGGCGGCGGTAGTCTGCGCCGTCGCGCCGCTGCCATTAGCCTTCCGCAGCGCCGGCATACTCTTCTTCTCATACCTGTCGTTCGCCGTCGGGGGATCGGCGGCAGCCCACTTCACGGCGCTACTGGCGCCACCGATCGGACTGTTGAGCGGGGACCCGGAGTGGCTGATAATGCTGCCGGTGGTCCTCGCCTGCAACCTGCTGGCGATGATCGGCCTCGAGTTCGCGTGGCGTTACGCGGCGCTCCTGGTGTCGCCCCTGCTGCAGGCGATACCGCAACTGGTCATCGTCAACCTCAGCGACCAGGAGCTGTTCGCAGTCGATCTTCCCTGGGAGCCCCGGGCGCAGGTTTGGATCGCACTGCACATCCTTACAGCTCTCGCCGGAGTACTGGTGGCCGTCTACCTGGACCGCCGGCGCGAGCGACAAGCCGTCACAGCGTAGGCAAGATGACGTCGCTCCGCGGGCTCCGCCACAGCGCGTTGTGGGAGTTCGGGGTGCGGCTGGTGAGGCGCTTCCGGGCGTCTTACCTCACCATGCTGGCGGCGGCGCTCGCCTACTACGCCGCCTTCTCGCTCGGCCCACTGCTGCTGCTCCTGGGCGGCTGGCTGGCCGTCATCCTGCAGACCCGTCCGGAGTTGGCCGGCCGCTACCGGCTGGTGCTGGCAGACCTCGTCAACCAGGTGATGCCTCTTCAGGAGAACACCTCGGAGGTGGTCTCGCGAAACTTCGAGACGATCCTCAACCAGCTCTCGGAGGGCGCCCTCCTGCGAACCGTCCTGTCGTTGCTGATCCTCATCTGGGCCGCGAGCGGCTTCTTCACCTCGCTGCAGCTCGCCCTCGAGGTGATCTTCGACGTCAGCGAAACCCGGAGCTTCCTGCGCCGGCGTCTCGTGGCCGTGCTGCTGGTGGTGGCCGTGGCGCTGGTGATCGGCGTGGAGATAGTCGGCGGCGCCCTGCTCTCCTCCCTCTCCCAGGTCTCCGACCTGATCGCCTCCCGGATGCAGGTGCCCGACGTCGAACTGCCGAACCTCGTGCCCCTCTGGTTCACCCGGGCGTCGTCGATGGTGCTGCGCCTGGCCGTCGCTGCACTCGCGTTCACCCTCGCCTTCCGCTTCCTTCCCCGCCGCTCGAGCAGCTGGACCGGCGCCCTCGTAGGGGGCTCCTTCAGCTCGGTAACCATCGCGGTCACCCGAGAGCTGCTGCTCCTGACCTTCGACACCGACCGCTTCAACGTCATCTACGGCGTCATCACCAGTGTCGTCGTCACCCTCCTCTGGCTCTACCTGGCGCTGCTGATGTTCCTGGTAGGTGCCCTCATCACCGCCGAGATAAGCGCCTGGCGCCGCGAGCGTCCGGGAGTACCGCACGAGACGACCGGACTGGGGCGAATTCACGAGCCCGAGGATTGACCCTCAGCTCGGGGGTCGCGGAACTCCACATGGCGCTCTACCGCCAGGTTCGCCGTCCCTGCGACGTCCATGTATCCGGTCTGAACGCCATCACGGCCGGTAGGTGCGTGATTCTGAGCGGCTGAAGGGCTGGCGTACAATGACCGCCATGGAGACGATCACCCGCTTCATGCAGCGCGCCTGGTTCTTCTGGCTGGGACGGACCGCATTCCTCTTCTACGCCAAGCTGTTCTACGGCATCGAGGTCGAGGGGGCGGAGCGGGTGCCACGGAAAGGCGGACTGGTAGTCGCCAGCAACCACTTCTCGTCGCTGGACCCTCCCGTACTCGGCGTCTCGGTGCCTCGTGAGATCAACTTCATGGCCAAGAAGGAGCTCTTCGAGAACCGCTACCTGAGGGCCCTGATGCTGGGCCTCAGGGCCTATCCCGTGGACCGGTCGCGCAGCGACATGAGCGCGATAAAGCACTCGCTCAGGCTGCTCAAGGAGGGCGTGGCGGTCGGGATCTTCGCCCAGGGCACCCGGAACGCCGGGGACGTCGAGGCGCTCGACGGAGCTTCCTTCCTCGCCATCCGCGCCGGGGTGCCGCTGCAGCCCGCCGCCATCTGGCGTGAGGGCCGGCGCTTCCACGTCCGCTTCGGTGAACCGATAGTGCCGCGGGAAGGGAAGCGCAGCGAGATGCAGGCGCTCACCAGGGAGTTGATGAAGCGGGTGAACGAGCTGCTGCCCGGGAACGAAGCGATAGGCGGCGATGTCCGGGAGCCGGTCGAAACCCGTTAGGGAGCCGCGCGGCGCCCGCGACGCGCGCCCTGGCAATCTTGCTCAGCCGCTTGGGCACGTGATAGAGTGTCGGCCAAGTCACAATCGAAGAAGGAGGAGGAGATGGCGAAACAGCGGACCGTTTCGAAGGCCGAACTTGTCGACATGGTGGCGGGCGAGACGGGCATCCGTAAGAAGGATGTCAAGGAGGTCGTCGACAACGTGCTGGCCAAGATCAGCAGTCATCTCGACGACAACTACAAGGTCCAGCTCACCGGCTTCGGCACCTTCGAGGTCCGCGAGCGTAGGGCCCGCAGCGGAGTGAAACCGGGTACCCGTACCAAGATCGAGATCCCGGCCAGCAAGTACCCCGCCTTCAAGCCCGGCAAGAGCCTCAGGGAACGCGTTCGCAGCTAGCGCGTCTCCCGGACGGCGTGGCAACGGGCCGTCCTCCCCTTCTAACGCCGCGCCCGATCCTCCGTCGGGCGCGACTTTCGTTCGGCCTGCGCCCCGGTAGCCCCCCGGCCCGCCCGACGCCGTAAGCACGCACCTGCCAGGCAGGAGGTCTGGGGCGAAATTCGCTGAACCACCCGGAACGCTGGGCAAGGATGTGGTCTGCTAACCTGAAGAGGAGACCATGGGATTACTGGACGTGATCGGACCGGTGATGATCGGCCCCTCCAGTTCACACACCGCGGGCGCATGCCGACTCGCGCTGCTGGCGCGCCGCATGCTCATCAGCGCGCCCCGTCATGCGGAGCTCACTCTCCACGGCTCCTTCGCCAAGACAGCTCGCGGTCACGGCACCGACAAGGCTCTGGTGGCGGGCCTGCTGGGCATGTTCCCCGATGATCCGCGGATACCGCAGGCTCCCGAACTGGCCCGGGCCGCCGGGCTGGAGGTCGCCTTCGCCACAGCCGACCTCGGTGACGTCCACCCCAATACCGTGCGGATCGAGCTGAGCTCCCCGGAGGAAGAGGTGAGCATGATGGGCTCGAGCCTCGGCGGGGGGATGGTGCGGGTCTTCCAGGTGAACGGGTTCGAGATCGACTTCTCCGGAAGTTGCTACGCGCTCCTCATCGAGCACAACGACCGTCCTGGGGTGATAGCCCGGGTAGCGAGAGTGATCGCGGACGACGACGGTAACATCGGCCGGCTGCATTCGGCCCGGCGGCGCAGGGGCGGGCAGGCGATGATGTCGGTCGAGGTCGACAAGCACCTGTCGCAGTATGTCCTCGACTACCTCACCAACCTCCCGTACATCTCCTGGGTGAGGATGTTGCCCG
Source organism: Trueperaceae bacterium (assembly GCA_036381595.1). Classification (NCBI taxonomy): domain Bacteria; kingdom Thermotogati; phylum Deinococcota; class Deinococci; order Trueperales; family Trueperaceae; species Trueperaceae bacterium. The sequence goes on from DASVCN010000011.1 coordinate 9,878, forward strand.
AGGTCATGAGCGGCGAACAACGGGGCGAGCTCGGCCAGGGGACGCAAGAGGGCGATGTCGTTACCGAAGGGGGCAACCTGTGAACAGGAACGAGCGGCTGAGCGGACTCGACGAGCTCGACCTCGGCCGACTGGCCCAGTTCGAGGGCCCGGCCTCGACCGCGATCCTCGACGAGGAAACGGGCGGAGACGCGAGCGCCAGGGTGGCGCTGCTGGCTGGGATGCGAGGGCGCCTGGCAGAGATGCGCGACTCGGTGGAGAGGGGCCTGGCGAACGACGCTCCGAGCCGAACCGGGATGGTTGGCTGGAACGCGAAGCGCCTGTGGGAGGCCGAGGACAGCCTCGGTTCGCCGCTTCTCAAACGCGTGCAGGCTTACGCGATGGCGGTCAACGAGGAGAACGCGCGCATGGGCCGGATCGTCGCCGCCCCTACCGCGGGAAGCGCCGGTACCCTGCCTGGCGCGTTATTGGGCGTGGCCGACCATCTGGGCCTGGACGACGAGCAGCTCCTCGCACCGCTGGTGCTGGCCGCCGGCATCGGACAGATAATCGGCCGCAGCATGTTCATCGCCGGCTCCACCGGCGGCTGCCAGGCCGAGATCGGATCCTCGGCGGCCATGGCCGCGGCAGCGGTCTGCGAACTGATGGGCGGCCTTGCCAGGCAATCGGTGCACGCAGCCGCTCAGACGTTGATGAACAGCATCGGGCTGGTCTGCGATCCGGTGGGAGGTTATGTCGAGGTTCCCTGTGTGAGCCGCAACGCCTTCTACAGCGTCCACGCGGTAGCCTCGGCTCAGCTGGCGCTGGCCGGCGTCGAGTCGCCCATCCCGCCCGACGAGGTGGTGCAGGCGATGGCTTCGGTCGGGCGACTGTTGCCTCCGGAACTGCGCGAAACAGGCGAGGGCGGCCTCGCCGACACTCCCACCGGTCGCCGCATAGCCCTCGAGATGGCCGACTGAGGGCGAGCAACGCGCCGATCGCCGGGCGCGGCCGAGGAGACCGATATGGCAGTCCACCTCCAACACGCCGGTAGGCCGCGGGTAGTCATCGTAGGTGCCGGCTTCGCGGGCCTCTACGCCGGAAAGACGCTGCGAGACAGCCCGGTCGAGGTCCTCCTCCTCGACCAGCACAACTACCATACTTTCCAGCCGCTCCTCTACCAGGTGGCGACCGCGATGCTCGAGCCGGAAGAGATCGCCCGTAGCGTCAGAGGGGCGTTCCAGCGCCAGAAGAACTTCGCCTTCCGCCAAGGCACCGTCACGGGTGTCGACTGGGAGCGGAAGCAGGTGTTGCTGCACAGCGGAGACGCGGTCGACTTCGACTACCTGATCGTGGGCGCGGGCGCCATCTACAACGATTTCGGCACCCCAGGTGTGCGGCGCCACTCGCTCTTCCTCAAGAGCCTGAGTGAAGCGGTGAACATCCGCTCGCACGTACTCCGTCAGTTCGAGAGGGCGGCCGCCGATCCGACTCTCCTGGACGAGGGGGCGCTCAACTTCGTGATCGTGGGTGGCGGACCCACCGGGGTCGAGATGGCCGGCGCCATGCTGGAGCTCTTCGACCGAGTACTCCCGCGCGACTATCCCGAGGTCGACGTGAGCAAGGCGCGGGTGATCCTGCTGGAGATGGCCGATGCCCTCCTCCTTCCCTACGTTCCGCGACTGCGCCGGTACACTGAGAAGGTGCTGCGCAAGCGGGGTGTCGAGGTGCGGTTGGGCACGGCCGTCGAAGAGGTGCGGGAGAATGCCGCGGTACTGGCCGGCGGTGAGGTCATCCCGACGAAGACGGTCATCTGGGCCGCCGGGATCCGGGCCCACCCGCTGGTAGCGGCGCTGGACGCCGAGCTCACCCGCGGCCACCGAGTGAAGACCGAGCCCAACCTGTCGCTGCCGGGACGACCGTACGCCTTCGTCGCCGGTGACGCCTCGGGAGCTACCGACGAAGAGGGCGTTCCCTTCCCGCAGGTGGCGCAGGTGGCGATCCAACAGGGGAAGCATGCCGCCCGGGAGGTGCTGAGGCACCTGCGAGGCGAGCCCAGTCAACGGTTCAGATACGACGATCGCGGCAACATGGCGATCATCGGGCGCAACGCCGGCGTGGCGCAGCTCTCACGCAAGTTCGCCAACCTCAAGTTCAGCGGTTTCCTCGGTTGGCTGGGTTGGCTCTTCATCCACCTGATCTACCTGCCTGGACACCAGAACCGTTTCAACGCCGTCATCAACTGGACGTTCAGCTACCTGACGTTCGACCGCCACTCGCGACTGATCGCCGAGATGGTCCCCTCACCGGGCGAGGTGATCAACCGCACCCTCACGCCGGTCGACGACGAGGAGATGGTCGAACGGCGCGCCGAGGATGTACGCGAGGTGGCCGGAAGAAGCTGATGTCGCTGTCGCTCCCGAGCGGCCGGAGGCGAATCTGATCTGACTCGACCGGTCGGGACGTCGTGAACGATTCCTGCCGATGAGCCGGGGCCCGCGGGATCGGACGCCGACCGGTCGCGCTAGCGCGGATCGAGGAGCGGTAATCCGGTGGTCGGATCGTGGCGTCGTTGCAGGTGACGGGGTGATTCCACCATGAGCACCTCGAGCGTTGGCCTGACCCGGGCTTCGAGCAGGTGACCGCCCGCAGTGGAGCCGTCACGCCGGCCTACGACCACGTGGGCGTGGAGCAGCGGCTCCCCCTCCCACAGGGCGACGTCGCCGATGAGGGACAGGAGTTCGACCTGCTCGTCGACCACGATCGGCTGGTACTCCCTGCTCTCCAAGTCGAAGTAGCCGAGCCGAGCGTGAGAGAAGGCGCCGATGGCGGTGAGCCTTGCGGCCGAGATGGAGCGCCGCCGGACGTACTCGGTGAGAGCCTCTGTCACTAGTTCTCCGGAATCGAACACCAGCGCATGCGTTCGTTCCTCGTCCTCAGTAAGCAGCTTGCCGCGCACGTTCCCTCCTTCCCGGATCCCGACCGGAGTCCGGTCGCCCGTGAGCGACCGACCTCCTCCGCTGCACTCGAGCGGCGAGCAAGCCGGCCCCGAACCCGACTGTCGAGGCGCAGAGCAGGAGCGTCAGGGGCGCGATTCCTTGCTCGACCTCCTGCCCGGCCAGCGAGTCCTCCGGGTAGGCGGTTCCGCCCTCTGAGCGCATGGCCAGGCTTACAACCTGGGCCAGGTGGAGCGCCCGCCTATCGGTGCCCTGAGCGATCTGCTGCTTGCAGGAGAAGCCGTTGGCGATTATCAGCGTTTCCGGACCGGCCGATCGCACCGCCGGCAGGAGTACCCTTTCGCCGGCCCGCATCGACACCTCGTACTTCTCGCTCTCGAAGCCGAACGAGCCGGCCATCCCGCAGCAGCCGGACTCCAGCACGTCGTAATCCAGACCCAGCTTCTTGAGGCAGGCGATCTCGGCGTCGAGCCTGATCACCGATTGGTGATGGCAGTGGGCGTGCACCAGCGCCTTCTTGCCGAGCCGGGGCAGCTCGATGTCCTGCCGTTCGATGAATTCGCTGAACAGGTAGGCGAGTCTCGCCAGCCGCCGAGCATCCATGTCGTGAGGGAAGAGTCCCGGCAGTTCGTCACGGAAGGCGGTGATGCAGCTTGGCTCGAGTCCCACTATCGGTATGCCGGCGCGGATGTAGGGCCGCAGCGTTTCGAGCGTCCGGCGCCACAGTCTCTTGGCCGTGTCGAGCATCCCGAACTCATAGAGGGGACGGCCACAGCAGAGGGAGCGGGGCGGAAGCACGACGCGGTAACCCCACTTCTCGAGCAGCAGCGTGGCGTCTACCGCGACCTCCGGCGTGAAGAAGTTGTTGAAGGTGTCGGGCCACAGCATCACCGTTTGACCGAGGAACGGCTGTTGCGCCGAGTCGGCGTTCACGATCGCCGCGCCCGGATCCTGATCGTAGGTGTCGGACCTGAACCTCGGCACCTCCTCGTGCCTGACGTGGCCCGTTCCACCGGCACGACGCTGCCCGTCCGTTCGGGAACCCAGCGCTCCCGCGTGGCTGCTGACGAGCGGAACCCCTTCCCGATCCTGCTGGTACCGATCCCGGCCGGTATCCCGGAACCACTGACGGAAGTTACGCCGTGCGAAGGGAGGCAGTTCGCGTTCCTGGGCGATGCCACCCACCGACTTCGCCAGGGAACTCAACAGCGGGGTCTGGGTGACGATGTTGGCCAGGCCTGGCATGAGCGAGGCGAGCCGCGCCCACCAGTAGATGAGGCCCATGCTGAAAGCGCTGCGGGGACGCCGGTGGTACCGGTAGTAGTGAGCCAGGAACTCCGACTTGTAGGTCGCCATGTCCACGTTCACCGGACACTCGTTCTTGCACGCCTTGCACGACAGGCACAGGTCGAGCGCTTCCTTCACCCTGGTGTCGCGAAGACCTCGCAACTCATCGCCGTTCAGCATCTCGAACAGCAGCCGGGAGCGACCCCGAGTCGAGTGTTCCTCCTCGAGGGTAACCATGTAACTGGGGCACATAACGCCGCCGTCGCCCCGTCGACACTTCCCTACCCCCACGCAACGGGTGACGGCGTCAGCGAACGAGCCCTGGTCCTGAAGGAAGCTGAAGTGCGTGGAGACCTGCAGCGGCTCGTACGCCGGTCCCATGCGCAGGTTCTGGTCGGCACGGTAGGAGTCGATGAGCTTCCCCGGGTTCATCCGCCAATCCGGATCCCAGATCCGCTTGAACTCCCGGAAGGCCTCCATCAGCTCGCCGCCGAACATCTTCTCCAGCAGTGGTCCCCGTGCCTGCCCGTCTCCGTGCTCTCCGGAGAAGGAGCCGCCGTAGTCGAGGACCAGCTGTGCCGCCCTTTCGAGGAAGGCGGTGAACTTGCGAACGGCGGGGGCGGAATCCAGTCCGAAGTCGATGCGGCAGTGCACGCACCCCTGACCGAAGTGTCCGTACAGGGCGGCATGGTACCCGAAGTCGGTGAGCAACGACCGGAACTCCCGCAGGTAATCCCCGAGCCTCTCGGGCGGGATGCCCACGTCCTCCCAGCCTGGATTCGTGGTGGGCATGTCGGGGATGTGGGCGGTTGCGCCGAGCCCCGACTCGCGGACATCCCACAGCTTTCTCGCCTCCCACTGCTCCTCGTACACCCGAACGGACGGAGCATCCTCGCGCTCCGAAAAGCGTTCGGCCAGCTCCCGCGCCCGCCGCAACGCCTCCTCCTGGCTGTCGGCGCCGTACTCGACCAGCAACCAGCCACCGCCCTCCGGCAGCAGGTCGACGTCGTGCGGGTGAAGTCCCTTCCTCTTCATGTAGCCCACCAGGGTGTCGTCCATCCCCTCGACGCCCACCGGCCTCGTGCCCATCACCTCGGTCACGTGGTCGGCGGCAGAGAAGATGTCAGGGTAGCCTAGGACGACCAGTGCTCGCTCGGGCAGTTGCGGCACGAGCTTCACTGTCGCCTCCAGGATCATGACGCAAGTTCCTTCACTTCCCGCGATGGCACGCGCGGCGTCGACTCCTTCCTCTGTGAGCAAGGCGGGCAAGTTGTAACCGGAGACGCGCCTGGGGATGTCCGGGAAACGACTACGGATCTCTTCACGGTAGCGGTCGCGGAGGCTCCTGAGCCGACTGTAGATCTCCCCTTCCCTGCCGGCACTCCTGCTCGCCGCCTCGAGCTCTTCCTCGTCCATGGCGCAGAGGGTCAGTCGGATCCCGTCGTAGGTGACGACGTCCAGACTCGCGATGTAATCCTCGGTGCGCACGCCCAGGCCGTAGTACTGACCCATCACGGAGTGGATGCCGCACGAGTTGTTGCCGATCATCCCGGCGATCGTGCAGTGGCTGTGTGTGGCCGGGTCGGGTGGGAAGGTGAGCCCATGCTCACCGGCCGCGTCCCTCAGATCGTCCAGCACCACGCCCGGCTGGACCCGCGCGGTCCGCCTCTGAGGGTCGACTTCCAACACGCGGTTCATGTACTTCGAGCAGTCGACGATCACGGCTTCGTTGCAGGTCTGGCCGGCCAGGCTGGTGCCGCCGCCGCGCGGGGTTATGGGGGCGCCGTGAAGCCGGCAGATCCGCAAGGTGGCGATGAGGTCAGCCGCATCGACCGGGAGCACCACACCGATCGGCACCTGGCGGTAGTTGGAGGCGTCGGTCGAATAGGCTGCGCGGCTGCCCCGGTCGAAACGGACCTCGCCGCGGATACCGGCCCTTAGGTCGCGTGCGAGGTCGAGGCCGTACGGAGGCAGAGTGGCCGCCGAAACCTGCCAGGTCGATAATCCCGTCGCCACGTCGCTCATCGCCCGCTCCCGGGCCCCTGTCTTTTCCACTGCCCCTCCCCCTTCGCTTCCGTCAGACGGCGTACCGATGCGCCGTCTGACGCCTCAACTGGAGTCCGTGGCCATCTCGCCCCAGGTTTGGCCGCATCGTCCCGCCTTCGGGCGGTCGGAAGCCGTCGAAGATCATCTCCTCGATACGCGCGTGGTCGAAGAAGTACTCGATGTGGCGCAGCTGCGGCAGGGCGCATGCGACCTGCAGGCTCAGCGCCGGGGCGGTGTGCGCCGAGAGCGGCAGGTCGAAAGCATCGCAAAGAGCAGCTACTCGCAGGAAACCGGTGATCCCCCCGCACCTGGTCAGGTCGGCCTGGATCACGTCTACTGCTTGCGCTGCCAGCATCCGCCGGAAGTAGGCGAGGTCGTATCCGTACTCGCCGGCGCTGACGTCCATCCCTCCCGGGGAGCGGTCGCGTAGCATGCGCAGACCCTCCAGGTCGGTCGAGGAGACCGGCTCCTCGAACCAGCTGACGCCCTCCTCGCCGAACCGTTCTGCGAACCCCAATGCCTGCTTCCGCGCGTAGGCGCCGTTCGCGTCCACGAACAGCTCCGCGTCCCCTATCGCCTGGCGCGCCGCCCGGACCCGCTCGGCGTCGGCATCAGGCTCGCGGCCTACCTTCATCTTCACCCGGCCGATCCCCTGTTCCACCCAACCGCTCAGCTGGCGCTGCAGCTCATCGAGTGAATAGGATGTGAAGCCGCCGCTCCCGTACACCGGTACCTCGAGCCGAACCACTCCCAGGAGCGACGCGAGCGGCAGCTCCAGCAGCCGTGCCTTCAGGTCCCAGAGCGCGGTGTCGACCGCCGAGAGGGCCATCGCGGAAACTCCCGCCCTCCCCTGATTGCGCACGGCCATCGCCATCCGCTGCCAGGCCGCCTCGGGTGAGAACGCATCGCAGCCCACCACCGCCTGTGCCAGGAACTCTCGGGTGAAAGTGGCGGTGGCCAGCGAGGCGTAGCTGAAGCCGAGGCCACGGCAACTGCTGGCGACTGCCTCCACGACTACTACGGTCGTGCTCGTCCACTCGAAGGTGCCGTCCGACTCCGGTTTGTCGGTCGGCACCCGGTAGCAGAGGATCTTGAGTTCGTCCACGCGCCTCTTCGGCGCCCCTCTGCTCACGGTCGGGACCGGCCGGGGAACAATCCGTCGACTGCCTCCTTGAAGGTCTGTCTCACGATGCCTGCCAGGTCGGGGTCGCCCTTCGCCAGGGCCGAGAGGTAGTGACGCGCCTGCTCGACGGTTATGTGCGGCGGCAGGGTGGGCACGTCAGGATCGGTCACCGCCTCGAGCACGAACGGCCTGTTGGCGCTCAACGCCTCATCCCAGGCGGCCCCGATCTCCTCGGGGTCCTCGATCCTCACGCCCCGCAGACCCACGAGTTCGGCGTAACGAGCGTAGTGCAGGTCCTCGAGATCCTGCGACGCCTCGTACTTCGGATTGCCGGACATCGCCCGCATCTCCCAGGTCACCTGGTTCAGATCGCGGTTGTTGAGCACCAGTATGACGAGCCGCGGGTCGCTCCACTCGCGCCAGTAGCGGGAGATCGTCACCAGCCCGTTGTTTCCCAGCATCTGCATCGCGCCGTCTCCCACGCAGGCGATGACGGGACGGTCGGGATGAACGAACTTGGCCGCCACCGCATAGGGAACCCCCGGGCACATGGTGGCCAGGTTGCCCGAGAGGCTGGCCATCATCCCCCGCCGGATCTTGAGGTCCCGAGCGAACCAGTTGGCCGAGGAACCCGAGTCGGCGGTGATGATAGCCCCGTCCGGCAGGCGGGGTGAGAGCTCCCAGAAGACCCTCTGCGGATTGATCGGATCGGCCTCGTTGAGGGCCCGGGCTTCCAATACCCGCCACCACTCGTCGACCGCGGCCTCTATTCGCTGCAGCCACGACCTGTCCTCCTTGGGCTCGAGTCGCGGCAACAGAGCCCGGAGGGTGGCCCGGCTGTCGCCGTGCAGGCTCACCTCCATCGGATAACGGATGGACAGCATCTTGGGTTCGATGTCTATCTGCACGCCGCGGGCCTGACCTTCACGGGGAAGGAACTCCGAGTACGGGAAACTGGAACCGACCATCAGTAGCGTGTCGCACTCCTCCATCAGGTCCCAGGAGGGTTTGGTGCCGAGGAGTCCCAGCGAGCCCGTGACGAACGGCAGGTCGTCGGGCAGTACGGCTTTGCCCAGAAGCGCCTTGGCCACTCCCGCCCCCAGGCGCTGGGCGACCTCGATCACCTCGTCGGCCGCCCCGAGTGCGCCTGCTCCGACGAGCATCGCCACCCTCTCGCCGTCGTTCAGAACGTCTGCCGCCCGGTCGAGCTGCTCGTCCGTGGGCAGCACGAGCGAATGGGAGTGGCCAACGCCGCTGTGCACCGCCCCGTGCTTGCGGGGCGGCACCTCGACCGCCTCGAGCTCCTGGACATCCTTCGGAACGATAAGACAGGTAACCGTGCGCTCGGACCGGGCTATCCTGACCGATCGATCCACTAGGTGCCTGATCTGCGCCGGATCGGTGGCCATGTGAACGTACTCGCCGGCCACGTCCTTGAACAGGTTGAGTAGATCCACCTCCTGTTGTGAATGGCCTCCGAGCGCCATGCGGGCCTGCTGACCAACGATCGCCACCACCGACTGGTGATCCATCTTCGCGTCGTAGAGCCCGTTGAGCAGGTGAATGGCGCCGGGACCGGAGGTCGCCAGGCACACTCCCACCTCGCCGCTGAACTTCGAGTGGGCGCATGCCATGAAGGCGGCCATCTCCTCGTGACTCGTCCGCACGAACGCCGGCATGCCGTTCGCGCGGTCGAGTGCCCCCATGATGCCGTTTATGCCGTCACCGGGATAGCCGTAGATCCTGCGGATGCCCCACTGGGTCAAGCGGGCAAGCAGGAAATCGCTGACATTGCCTGCCACAACAGGATTCTCCGCCCGGCCCCCGGACCCCTCCGGGACGCCGGGCACACTCTGACTCGTAGTCGGCTGCTCACGAGGACGGCGTCGGTATAGTTGCCGAATGACCGATCAGCAGACCGAGTACCTCCACACCGCCGTGCGGGCCGCCCAGGAAGCTGCCCGGATCCACCGCTCCAATATCGGCGGGGAACTGGATGTGAGCACCAAGTCGAACATCACCGACCTCGTGACGAAGGTCGACAAGCTGTGCGAGGAGCGCATCCGCGAGGTCATCGCCCAGCGCTATCCCGAGCACGCCGTCCTGGGCGAGGAGCAGGGCGGCCCCGGCAGCGAAGCCGAGTACCGCTGGATAGTCGACCCCCTCGACGGCACCGTCAACTACACCCACGGTTTCCCCTTCTACTGCGTCTCGATCGCCCTGGAGATCCGCGGGCGGGTCGAGGTAGGAGTCGTTCTCGACAGCGCCCACCACGAGATGTTCACCGCCGTGCGGGGGAGCGGAGCCTATCTCGACGGGGCGCCCATCCGGGTTTCGGCCGAGAGCGATCCCGCCAAAGCGATGCTGGCCACCGGTTTCTCCTACGACCCTGAACGGAAGATCGAGAACGCCGAGGTGTTCATGCGGATGCTCCCCGAGACGAGGGCGATCCGTCGTCCGGGCGCTGCCGCACTCGACCTCAGCTACGTGGCCGCCGGCCGGCTCGACGGCTTCTGGGAGCTGACCCTCAACCCCTGGGACGTCGCCGCCGGTGTGCTGATCATCGAGGAAGCTGGTGGCAAGGTCACCGGCGCCGGCGGTGAGCCCTACCGGTTGAGCGACCCGGTGCTGATCGCTTCCAACGGCGCCCTGCACGAACGGCTGGTGGAGTTGCTAGCACTCCACGGGGTGCGGGCCTGACTCGCCCTAGCCGTCCTCCGCCGCGAACAGTTCGGTAGAGACGTAGCGGGCGCCGCTATCGGCTGCCATCGTCACGACTACCTTTCCGGGACCCAGCTCGCGAGCTACCTCGAGTGCCGCATGAACGGTCGCTCCTGAGGACATCCCCACGAAGATCCCCTCCTCCCGCGCGAGGCGCCGGGCCAGCGGGAAGGCGTCCTCCTCGTAGACCATCCGGCAGCCGTCGAGCAGGTCGAGGTCGAGATTCCCGGGGATGAAGCCCGGACCCATCCCCTGGAACTTGTGCTGACCCCGTTCGTAGCCGTTGATGACGGCACTCCGACCCGGTTCAACGGCGATCACCTGGATCCCGGGATTCTGCTCCTTCAGGTAGCGACCGATCCCGCTGATCGAGCCGCCGGTCCCGGACGCCCAGACGAAGGCGTCGATACGGCCCTGCATCTGCCCCCAGATCTCGGGGCCCGTCACGCGGTGGTGGTAGGCGGGGTTGGCCGGATTCTCGAACTGGTTCGGCATCCAGGCGCCCGTCTCTTCGACCAACTCCTGGGCTCTGGGGATGGCGCCCTGCATGCGGAGCTCTCCCGGGGTGAACTCGAGTGCGGCGCCGTAGGCCCTGAGGGTTCGGACCCGCTCTTCGCTCATGCTGTCGGGCAGGACGATCAGACACCTGTAACCCCGCACCGCAGAGATGAACGCCAGGCCTATCCCGGTGTTGCCCGATGTAGGTTCGACGATCAACTGGCCTGAACCGGGCGTTAGGATGCCCCGCTCCTCGGCGTCAGTGATGAGGCCGAGCGCGGTACGGTCCTTGATGCTGCCGGCCGGATTCTGCCCCTCGAGCTTTATCCACACTTCCGCCATCCCCGGTTCGACGACTCGGAAGAGGCGGATCATCGGCGTGTGGCCCACGAGGCTGTCGAGCATGCGCGGAGGAGCTGTCTCTGACTTCATGATAGCAGTCTATCGGCGGGCGCGGAACGCGGGTGTCGGCGGTGCTCGAGCTACTATTCAGGCATGGGTGAGCGGGAGCTCTGGCAGTTCTTCAGAGAGGTCCGCGACGCCGTGGCCCAGGGCAATCGCGGCGCCAAGGAGCAGCCCTACCGGTCGGGTACCTTCATGGTCACCGCCCGTGCCGGCGAGGTCGAGCTGACCGTCAAGGACATCAGCGAGGAGGACGCGGTGCTTATCGCCGGCGAACTCAACGAACGCGGGGTCAGGGCGCTCGTGAACGGATCGGTCCTGTGTCCTCACTGCGGGGAGCGGGTCCCGGAGCAGAGCTTCTGCGTGCGCTGCCGTAGGAAACTGGCAGGGGAACTCCAGGAGTAGCTTCCCATCCTACTTTCGGAGGACAAACCGCCGGAGCATGGGCTGTAGACTTGCCCCATGAACGACAAGAAGCTCGTACGCTCGAAAACGGACAGGATGATCGGTGGCGTCTGCGGGGGCCTGGCGCAATACCTGGGGGTCGACTCGACCATCATCCGGCTGGTGTTCGCGGTTCTGCTGGTCTTCGGCGGAGGCGGCGGCATCCTCTACCTGATCCTCTGGCTGGTGATGCCCGAGGAGGGATCGACTCCCGCACGCCCACCGGAGCAGACCGACACCACCAACCCGCCCGACCAACACTGAGGAGCGAATGTGGGCCGCTCAGGCGGCTCGGCCCCTCAGCCCGATGAGAACTCGCTGCTCCTGACGCTGAACCGCTCGAGCCGCTCGCGGTCCAGCTCGACTCCGATGCCAGGGCCTTCGGGGATCTCCTGGAAGCCGTCACGGGCGTCGAGCCAACGGTCGACCACGTCCTCTTCCCAGTAGCGGCTCGCCGAAGCGGTGTCGCCCGGCAGACGGAACCCTTCGAGGGAGCTCAGGTGGAGGTTGTGTGCCCGGCCCACCCCGAGCTCGAGCATGCCCCCGCACCAGACGGGCGCCCCGAAAGCTAGAGCGACGTCGTGCACTCGGCGCGACTGCAGGTGACCCCGCACCCTGCCCAGCTTGACGTTGATGACCCGGCCGGAGCCGAGCTCCAGCCCCTTGCGGGCATCTTCCGGTGAGTGGATCGATTCGTCGAGGCAGATGGGAGTAGAAACCATCTCCTGAAGCTTGGCGTGGTCGACGAGGTCATCGAAGGCGAGCGGCTGCTCGATGTAGTCGAGGCCCAGCTCATCGAGCTCCTCGAAGACGCGGCTGTCGGTGAGTGTGTAGGCGCTGTTGGCGTCGACGGTGAGAGGCATCTGGGGCAGAGCCTCCCGTACAGCCCGCAGAGGCTCGACGTCCCAACCCGGCTTGATCTTGAACTTCAGTCGGCGGTAGCCCTGTTCGGCGTGGCGGAGGGCCGCCTCCACCGTGGCTTCGATGCTCTCCTGTATCCCGATGGAGGCGCCGACCGGGTGCCTGGTGCGGTGGCCGCCCAGCATCACCCAGAGTGGCAGTCCGGCAGCTCGCGCCTGAAGGTCCCAGAACGCCGTTTCGAGGGCCGCCACCGCCATGTTGTGCCCGCGGATAACGGAAAGGGACGAGAGCAACTGGGCGGGCGTGGCGAACTCCTTGCCCACGACCCGAGGCAGGATATAGCGTTCGAGCGCCAACCAGGCGGTGTCCCCCGTTTCGTAGCTGTAGCCGGGTACGTTCCCCGCCGTGACCTCGCCGTACCCTTCGGTCCCCTCTCCTCTGACGGTGACGATCACCTTGCGCAAGTCCTGTTCGACGCCGAAGCTGGTTTCGAAGCGGAACTTCAGGCGCACCGCCAGTTCGCGGAGCTCTACCCGTTCGATCCTCATGCCGGCGTCCTCGACGAAGGAGCGCGCAGCGGCGCTTGTTCGAGACGGCTGCCGAGGGACGTATGAGGGCTGGTCCTGTTCACTGGCTCTCCTCTTGAGCGGCCGGCGTCGCCGGGCCTCAGAAGTCGGATGGGAACTCGAGCCGTTCCCGGCGGGCCACCGGCTCCTCGTCCTCCTCCCGCCGCTCGGGCTGGGGTTCGGACGGTTGCGGCGGCGGCTCGGTTTCGATCTCGAGCAGTTCCCGGCGGCGCCGGCGCCACTCGTCACGCTGCCGCCGCTGCAGCCTGGAGCTGGCGAGCCGCCGCGCCGGGTCGATCCTCTGCCCCAGCGGGTCGACCTTGAAACGACCGTTCCACGGCTCCCAGGTGAGGTTGGCCCGCAATCGGTAGGCACGCCTTCGAGTCTGCGGCGTGTAGAAGTACAGATCGAGGTAACCGGTGTCGCCGTGCAGTTCCTCGACCGGCAGGTTGACGTCCACGGAGCTGTTCCGCGGCACGATCGCGCTAAGCTCGGCGGTTTCGGGGGTGGGCATCAGGTCGCTGCTGAGGGCTACCTCGAGCAGCTGGGCGACGCTGTCGCCAAGATTGCTCACATGCATCTTCAGTTCCGTGACGCTGCTCTCCTCGACCGATCGCACCTCGCCGCGCGACACCAGCAGCTCGGGCCTCGACTCGGCCCGTCGTTCGCGCCGCCGCCCGCCTGGCAACAGGGCGAGCAGCAATACGATCAGTACGACGACCAGGAGCAGCACCGCCGGGATCACCCAGGCTCCGGGCGCCCCGGCCAAGCCGTTCAACCAGTCGGTGATCGAGGCCCAGGTAGTGACGATGTCGGCCCAGATCATGTCGAGCACGCGGCTCATCGTCCCAGCTTACCGTTAGAGGGCTAGAGTGGCCGTGTGGAAGGTTGCGCGCCCAACGGTGACCACCGAACCGCGAGGGCCGGCTCGCCGGAGGAGGGGTCGGAGCTGCTCCGGGTGCAGGAGACCGGGGATGGCAGCGGGACGCTCTTCACCCCCCGATACGCTCAGACCTTCCACTCGCTTCACGGAGCGGTGACGGAGTCCAGGCATGTCTTCCTCGAGGGGAGCGGGGTGGCCGAGAGGCTGCGCCAGGGAGAGGCCGTGAAGGTGTTGGAGGTCGGATTCGGAACCGGCCTCAACTTCCTGCTCACCGCCCAGGCGGCCTCGACCGGTTCCGGGACACTCCACTACGTCGCTCTGGAAAGGCAACTCGTGCCGGTGGCTCTGCTGGCCCGACTCGACTACGCACGCTTCGCCCCTGCCGCTTTCGCAGCGCTGCTGGAGTTCCGTCGCCGTCTGGCGCCCGGAACTCAAGCAGGGACGCACAGGTCGAGGGTGGCAGGGTCGCTGCTCGAGCTGCGGCTCGGCGAGGCGCAGGAGGCCCGGCTCGGGAAGGCCGAGTTCGACGCGATCTATCACGACGGCTTCAGCCCCGACACCAACCCGGAACTGTGGGACGAGTCGTTCCTGTCGCGGCTCGCGGCAGCCCTCGCCCCTGGGGGGACCCTCGTGAGCTACACGGTGAAGGGCGTCGTGCGCCGGCAACTAGCTGCAGCCGGACTCGAGGTGACCAAACTGGCCGGCCCCCCGGGCGGCAAGAAAGAGATGCTGCGGGCGGTCAGGCGAGGTCCGGCGTGAGCCGCCCCCTAGGCCCAGGGGATGAGCGAACGTCCCCAGGGGATCGCGTAGAGCACGAGCAACAATGCCAGGGCGACGCCGATGGTGGCCCTGACGTAGCGGGCGCGATCGGTCTCGGCGCGACGAGCCATGGAGAGCCCCACCTGGGCAGAGACGGCTGCGAGGATCATGATAAGGCCGTGCTCAACCAGGAAGAAGCGGGTGTCGGGGTCTCCCATGGCCGCACCGAAGTCGGCGAAACCGCCCCGCACTATCGGGCTTACGAGGTAGAGGAGGATGCCCACCACAACCTGCAGGTGAAGGGTGCCGGCGAAGGCCGCGCCTATGCCGCGCTCGCGCCCGGTCCACTGGGTTCGCGCCAGCAACCCGCGCAGCATCACGACGACCGCGGCGAAGCCACCCAGCAGCACCAGCCAGCGAATCAGATTGTGGAGGCCTCTCAAGAATTCATACATGACGTCAGCTCCCTGTCTTGCTCGAGTTCGGGCTCATGATACCGCCCGGCCCGATGGCTAAGGGCGCTGCTGCTGCCGCGGCAGTCGTCCGCCGATCGGCCGGGGACACGGCTGCTGAAGCCGCCCACCGTCACGAGCATCGTGAGCGCCTCCCAGTTCTGATAGTCGGCGGCGGTATCGCCGGCTGCTCCCTCGCCTACGCGCTTGCGAAGCGAGGCATCGAGGCACTGCTCCTCGACCAGGGCGCGCTAGGGTCCCAGGGCGCATCGGCGGTGGCGGCGGCGCTCCTCAACCCGTACCGGGGCAGGAGCGGCAAGCCTGGCCCCTTCGATCTCGAGGGGCTGGAGGCTGTCCGGCGCATCTCGGACGATCTCCAGCGAGAAGGGCTGGAGGCCGGGGTGCACCGGACCGGGGTTCTGCGTATCGCCGCCGACGGCCGCCAGGTGCGTTCCTGGAGCAAACTTCCCGGGATGCGCCGGGTGACTCGGGTTCCGTCGCCCTACCGGGCTCCTCACGGGGCCTTCCTGGTCGAGGAAGGTGGCTGGGTGGAGCCCGCGAGGCTGGTCGCAGCGCTGGTGGCGTCGGCCCGCGAGAAAGGGGCCCGGTTCATCGAGAACGTGCGTGTCTTGCGGGTCGAGAGCGTCGGAGGGGAGTGGCAGGCACACTCCGCAGGGGGGGCACGCTTCTCGGCCGGCGCGTTGGTCCTCTGCCTGGGAGCCGGGCGGGTTGCCGGGGTCCAACTCCCGCACGTGGAGTTCATCGCCGGCGACCAAGTGACCCTCGTGAGCGAAACGGATCTCCCCTACCCAATCGCCGGCTCCGTCTACCTGACAGCCCAGCGGGGACGGGTGTTCGTGGGTGGGAACCACCGCTCACCGGGCACCGACGACCCGCAGGCGCCACAACTGCTCCGCTCCGCGGCCGCGCGGATGGTACCAGCCCTTGCCGAGTCCGCGGTCGAACGGGTGTGGACGGGGGTTCGAGCGAAGCGGAGCGACAACGTACCGGTGATGGAGGAGTTGCGGCCCGGGCTCTGGTACTTGGGAGCCTTCGGCGGGAGGGGCTTCCTCACCGCGCCCCTCCTCGCCGAGCGACTAGCCGAACGGCTCAAGGGAGGGGGAGCCTAGGAGGCGTTGGGCGTGGCGGAGGGCTCATGGGGCCCGAACCCGCGACAGCTGAGAACCGGTTGTGGTGGGTACTTGGGCAGGTCGGGATGGAGGCACAGCAGGAAAACGCTGCCGCGGGCCGACCTCACCAGGCGGGCGTTGCGGCAGTCGCTGCAGATCCCGCCGTAGGCGGCGCGCTCGAGGTCGTGCCGATCCTGCCCCTCGGTCAGTCCTGGGCCCTCAGGTGGAAGAGTTCGTCTGCCAGGCTCTCCAGCATCTGACGCGTGAAGACCCGCTTCCCCTCGGCCAGTGAAGCTCCGTCTTCGGCGAGCTTCAGTTTGCGGTGAACATGCGAGCCGAAAGGGTGGATCTCCACCTCCTTGAAGACCGCGTGGCGAGGGCTGGCATGCGCCATGAGCACCGGTTCGCCGTCGGGTTCCGAGAGGCTGGCCGACATGATGGTGGTGGGGAGGTCGTACGGGCGCTCCATCCGGTAGATGTAATCGGTGAAATCCGCTTCCTTCTCGAACATCACGCCCTCTCGGGAGGAAGCGTACTCGCGCATCCACTCGAGCAGCTGAGTCCAGGCCCGGTAGAAGGCCAGGTCCCGGGACGAGGGGGCGCGGTCGGTCACGGAGCCGGTAACGGCGTCGCTCATGTCGTCAGTCTACCGCTCACGACGCAGCCGCGGTCCACCGTTCCACGAGGTGCTCCTTCACCCGCCCGAGGCTGCCGGACGCGTCGAGCGTCGCCATACCCAGCGCCTTCGCCCCGCTCAGGTCGTTCACCGGGTCGTCGCCGATCATCAACGCTCGCGCCGGAGTCACGCCGAGCCGCCGGCAGGCCAACTCGAACACCGCGGGAGCCGGCTTGCGCCTGCCCACTCCCTCGTCGCCCGAGATGACCAGCGTCGCGAAATAGCCCTCGAGGCCGAGTTCCCGTACCGCGGCACGCTGCATGTCGCTGGGCCCGTTACTGATCAGCGCCAGCGGCACTCTCCGCTTCGCCAGGTAGTCGAGCAGGTCCCTGGCTCCTTCCCGCAACTGTAGTTCGGACACGTAGGCGGCTATCGCCCGCTCGGTCACCTGCTCGAGATCGGCCGGCACCCTCTGCTCCAGCCCTTCGAGAGTGGACGCGAGCGCGTCGCCGAGGGTGACCTTCCCGTCTCGCCGTAACTCGTCGGCAAGCCAGTCACGGAACGTCGTGAAGTCGCAGGCGAGCAGGCCGAGGTCGGTACGTACACTGTCGAGGAGCTCGTCGAAGTCGCCGTGATACTCGGCGAGAGTCCCATCGAGGTCGAAGCACACCGCCCTGTACATGCTTCGATTCTGGCACGCTCGGGCGGCGCCCGTCGCGCCCTTCCGGGACCGCTCCCTGTGGAGTAGTGCCTGCGCGCATAAACGCCGTCCTAAGCGCACTTCGCACCGGCTCGGGGAAGCTGCGGCAGCAGGCGTTATGATGAACCGGTTGTGTCCGAAGTCTTATCAGAGCACCCTCTACTCCAGTCACTCAACGAACAGCAGCGCGCGGCCGTCCTCCACTTCGAAGGACCCGCCCTGGTGGTCGCGGGCGCCGGTTCCGGAAAGACCCACACCGTTGTCCAGCGGATCGCCTATCTGATGGAGGAGCGCGGGGTCCTCCCGCAGCAGATCCTTGCCGTGACGTTCACCAACAAGGCGGCAGGCGAACTCCGCGAAAGGGTGGCAGGCTTGATCGGCCCCAGCGCCCGCGATCTCTGGGTGGCCACGTTCCACTCGGCCTGCCTTCGCGTCCTGCGCACCTACGGGGAGCTGATAGGCCTGAAGAGCGGCTTCGGCATCTACGACGACACCGATCAGCTGGAAGTGCTCAAGGAGATCCTGCAGAGCGTCCGAGGGATGAGCGACGTCAATCCACGGGTGCTGCGATCCCTCATCGACCGGGCCAAGTCGAACCTGATCGGCCCCGAGGCGCTCGAACGGGAGGGCAACAGGGTCTTCGGCAGCATGGTCGCTGGTATGCAGCTGGAGCTGGTCGCGGAGGCGTACGAGCGCTACCAGTCCCGGCTGCGCCAGGCGAACGCGGTCGATTTCAACGACATCCTGGGCCGCACCGTGGAGCTCTTCGATGGGCAGCCCGAGGCGCTCGACAGGGTGCGGCAGAGGGCCGTCTTCGTTCATGTCGACGAGTACCAGGACACGAACGCGGTGCAGTACCGGCTCACCTCCCAGATCGCCGGCGGGGAGAAGAACCTGATGGTCATAGGGGACCCCGACCAGTCGATCTACATGTTCAGAGGCGCCGACGTCCGCAACATCCTCGACTTCCAGCACGACTACCCCGACGCGGTCGTCTATCGGCTCGAGCTGAACTACCGCTCGATCGGTTCGGTGCTCGAAGTCGCCAACGCCCTGATCCTTCACAACCAGGGGCGGCTGGAGAAGGAGCTGCGGCCGGTGAAGGGCGCCGGCGAGAAGGTGCGCATCTTCCGCGCGACCGACCACAGGGCCGAGGCGGAGTTCGTGGCGCGCTCGGTCGAGCGGCTCATGGCCGAGAAGAACCTCGGCCCGAACGACTTCGCCGTCCTCTACCGGACCAACTCGCAGTCTCGAGTGTTGGAGGAGGCGATGCGACGGGCCTCGGTTCCAGCGAAGATCGTGGGCGGGGTCGGCTTCTATGAGCGCCGCGAGGTCAAGGACGTCCTCTCCTACGCGCGGGCCTCGCTGAATCCGGCTGACGACATCGCCTGGAAGCGGATACTGAACCGTCCGAAGCGCGGCATCGGCAAGACCAGCGAGGAGAAGCTCTCGGGGTGGGCGGCGCGCAGGCGGGTCCGCTTCGCAGACGCGTTGCGTCAGGTGGGTGAGGTCCTTCCCGGCACACCGGCGGTGAAGCGGATCGGCGAGTTCGTCCAGCTGATGGACGACCTGACCGAAGCGGCGGACAATCTGGGCGCTTCCCAGTTCCTCAAGACGGTGCTCGACCAGAGCGGCTACATGCAGGCGCTCAAAGAGGAGAACTCGTTCGACTCGCAGGGCAGGCTGGAGAACCTCGAGGAACTCCTCAACGCCGTCATCGAGTGGGAGGAGGAGGACGGCGGAGGTTCTATCGCCCAGTTCCTCGACGAGGCCTCGCTGATGGCAAGCGTGGACGACCGCGCCGTCAAGGCGGTGAACGACGAGGTGCCGGACGAAGCGGTCACGCTGATGACGCTGCACAACGCCAAGGGCCTCGAGTTCCCGGTGGTGTTCCTCGTCGGACTCGAGGAGAACCTCATCCCTCACCGCTCCTCGACCGCCAGCCTCCAGGAACTCGAGGAGGAGCGCCGCCTCCTGTACGTAGGCATTACCCGCGCCCAGGAGGAGCTCTTCCTGGTGCACTGCGAGTCGCGCATGTCGTTCGGCCGGACCGAGGTCGCCCGACCCAGCCGCTTCCTTCAGGACGTACCCAAGGATCTGCTCTGCGAGATCGATCTGCTGGGGCAGGAGCTGCATGACGTGAGCAGCTCGAGCAAGTTCTCACGACAGCAGTGGCAGCCCGCCACCGTCTCGCGCGACTTCAGCTCCGGCTCGCCCGGGGCGAAAAGCGCCGACCTCGTCTTCCGCGGCGGCGAGAAGGTGAGGCATCCCAAGTTCGGAGGGGGCACGGTGGTAGGGGTGTCCGGCGAAGGGGCGAGGGCCGAGATAACCGTGATCTTCGATCAGGCCGGAACCAAGCGGCTGCTCGTCCGTTACGCCAACCTCAGCCTGGCCTGAGCCGCGTCCAGCACCCGGTTTACGCGGGCGAGCGAGGCTCATGGTGAGCACCGGGACAATGTTATAGTGCTGCGTTGGGTACTGCCCCTATGACCGCTTCGATACCTGCCTTCCGCCGTGCTCCGACAACGAAAACGTGCGCTCCTTGGCGCCCTCAGAGGAGGCCTCTACTGTGAAAGCAAAAGCAATCGTGGTCACGTCGGGCAAGGGTGGAGTCGGGAAGACCACTACCACGGCCAACGTCGGCGCCGCACTCGCCTCGTTGGGCGAGAAGGTAGCCGTCATCGACACCGACGTCGGCCTCCGTAACCTCGACGTCGTGATGGGCCTCGAAGGCAGGGTCGTCTACGACCTGATCGACGTCTTCGAGGGGCGCTGCAAGCTAAAGCAGGCATTGATCCGCGACAAGCGCACCCCCAATCTCCACTTGCTGGCCGCCTCGCAGACGCGCGACAAGAGCGCGCTGTCGATCGAGCGGATGAAGGACACGGTGAAACGGCTCCTCGAGGAGGAGAACTTCGACCGGATCTTCATCGACTCGCCGGCCGGCATCGAATCGGGGTTCCAGACCGCGGCCGGTGCTGCCGACGGCGCCCTTGTGGTCGTGAACCCGGAGGTATCGAGCGTGCGTGACGCCGACCGCATAATCGGTCTGCTCGAGGCGCAGGAGATCACCGAGGTCCGACTGGTGATAAATCGGTTGCGACCCGAGATGGTCAAGCGTGGCGACATGCTCGAGGTCGACGACGTCCTCGAAATCCTCGGCGTGAAGCTCATCGGCATCGTCCCGGAGGACGAGCGGATCCTCGTCTCGACGAACGTCGGCAACCCGGCCAGCCTCGACGAGAGCGTGCGTAACGGAGCGGGGAACGCCTTCCGCCAGATCGCGCGTAGGGTCAACGGCGAGGAGATCCCGTTCGCTGCGATAGAGCAGAACAACGGCCTCTTCTCCGGGCTCAAGCGCCTCTTCGGGGGTTCCTGATGCTGCGCCTCTTCGGCCGCCGGAAGTCGAAGGACGAGCTCAAGGAGCGCCTCAAGCTGGTGCTCTCCTACGACCGAGCAAAACTGAGCCCAGGCAAGATGGAGGAGCTCAAGAACGAGCTGCTCGAGGTCATTAGCCGCTACTTCCCTGCCAGTGAGAACGAGTACGACGTGAAGGTCGAGCAGCAGGGCGACAGGGTGGTGTTCGTCGCCAACCTGCCGCTGGGTAGGGCCGAGGCCAGCTGAAGCGCCCGTCCCGAGCGGGACGGGCGTGATCCGAAGCGAAGTCGGCTGGCGTGTTGGTCCTACTCGACCTCAGTGGTCGAAGTCTTCGAACTCGTCCTCGGTGATGAAGCCGTCGCCATCCCGATCCAGCTCGTCGAAATCGCTGTGGCTCTCGAACGCCCCGATGTTCTCGTCGAACTCGGTCTGGTCGATGTCGCCACTCACGTCCTCATCGAAGATGTCGAAGTAGTCGATCACCTCTTCGGTGGTGGCTTCGGCGGCCCCGCTGACCACACCCTCGGTCACCGGCGCGCACGCCATGGCCAGGAACGCGATCATCGCCGTCAGGCACGTCAGTTGAATCAGCTTCTTCATCTCTACCCCCAGTCCGACGATAGGTAGGGTGAAGCGCAACTACTGCTGCCCAGCTTCCCTTTCGCATCGCTCTCGAGGCATCCGTCCAAGGGAATCGTAGCCTGCACGTCAGGTGGCAGGAGCACTGCGGGTTGAGCCGGTTTCCTCGGCCCTCACGCACTTTCTCGGCTCCGGGACCGGGTCGGTTCGGGTGTTAGACTGGCCGCTGACAGAACTACCCGATCGCGAAAGGAGCGGCATGAAGATCTACGAGCTGAAGGGGCGCAACCTCGAGGTCACGGATGCCATGCGCAGCTACGCCGAGGAGAAGCTCGGCCGGTTGGAGCGCTTCGGCCCGGTCATGGACGCCCGCGTCGTGATGTCGTTCGGCGGCGACGGCGTCGAAGAGCCAGCAAGGGTCGAGGTTCAGGTGAAGGTCCCGAACGGTCTGATCAGGGCAGAGGAACGGGGTCGCGACACCTACGCGGCGGTCGACAAGGTCATCGACAAGCTTGAGCGGCAGATGAAGAAGTTCAAGGGCCGGTTCCTCGCGAAGCGCACCGAGGAGGTGCCTGCTCCGCCCCTGCCGGAGCCTGAACCGGACGGTCCCGCGATCGTTCGTGTGAAGCGGCACGTGCTGAGGCCGATGGCGCCGGAGGACGCAGCACTGCAGATGGAGGCGCTGGGGCACAACTTCTTCATGTTCCGCAATCTCGAGACCGACGAGATAAACGTGATCTACCTGCGGCACGACGGAGATTACGGACTCATCGAACCGGCGAACTAGGAGCGTGCTGCGGGATGGTCCCGCGGCACAACCGCCGCGCCTCTGACGCGGCGCGTTGCCGGCTCCAGGGATTGCGGCGTTCTCTCCCGCCTAGTGAAACGGCGGCGGCTACTCCCGGGTGCGGACCTCGAGTGGTGACTGTTCATGCTCCAGTCTCGCCTTGACGATGGTGTCGGCCGCTATCGTGCCTCTGACGAGAGCGCCGTTGTAGATGATCGTGCGCGGGCCAACGACCGTGCCGGGCGAAAGCACAGCGTTGCAGCCTATCGACACACCGTCCCCCACTGCTGCCCCCAGCTTCCGCAGCCCGGTGTCCTCCTCGCCCATCCGAACGGCGTCGCCGAACGTCTTGAAGTTGGCGATCTTCACCCCAGCTCCCAGGTTCACGTCGCGACCTAGGATGCTGTCGCCAACGTAGTTGAAGTGCGGAGCCCGGGCACCGGGGAACAGGATCGACCGCTTGATCTCGGAAGCGTGCCCCACCCGCGCCCCCGCCATGAGGACAGCCGGTCCCCGGACGTACGCTCCGTGGCCTATCACGGCGCCTGCCCCCAGCCACACCGGACCCTCGATCATCGCGTAGGGGCCAACCTGGGCGCTCTCGGGCAGGTGGAGCACGCCACTGACGACGGCGGTGCCATGGAGTTCGCCTTCGACCTCGTGGCGGACCCGGTTGCCGAAGTCGTCGAGGCGCTCCAATACCTGCCAAACCCTGCCGACGTTCATGAGTTCAGCCAGTTCGGTAGGAAGCCCTTCGAGACTGAACAGGGTGCGAGGTTCGGTCACACCGGATTGTAACTCCGGGCGGCTTGGGGCGACGGAGCAGGTGTGTAACCGGACGGTGCGGCTCCAGGCCGGGGAGGAGCGATGCGAACGACGGGAGCAGGTGCTGTTACGTGCAGGCAGCGCTCTCTCCTGCCTACCGTGGCGCCGATATCGGTCAGGCGGTGTCGGTTCTCTTCTTCGGTATCGAAACCGTCTCCCACCCGTCCCCCAGCCGCAGTTTGGCCAGGTACACGATCTGGCCCACGTGCTGGGCGTAGTGCGCGAGTTGACCGAGCAGAGCCTCGACTGCCGTAAGCTCCTTGCCTCCTACCGTTACCTTCCGCTGCAGATCCGTGGGCCGCAACTCCGAGAGGGTTGAGAACAGAACGGCCCAACCCTGCTCCCAGACGGCCATGATCTCGTCCTCGTCTCCCAGGTCGTCGACGAACTCGCCATCCCGATTTCGCGTCGGTTTCTCCCCGTCACTGCTCAGGAAGTCCGTCCAGCGCGAGCGCATGTTTCCAGCCAGGTGCTTGACGATGATCGCGATGCTGTTCGATTCCGGATGCGGCGCCCAGTGCAAATCACCTCCTTCGAGCTGGCTCATCGCCCTCTCGGCCAGCTTCTTCTGCGACTGGAGGGTAGCGCGGATCGTTTCGAGGAAGTTGCCGGACTGGTCCATGAAAGAAGGGTACTAGGTAGAAGCCGCCAGCGGCGACAGGCCGATCATCGAAATAGTCCGGGCTGAGCGGCATGAGAGTGACGGAAGATACAATCGGCTGAGCGTGTACCACCTCATATACAACCCTGTGGCCGGCCGCAGACGCATCCCCGATGCATTGTCGCGGGTGAGGTCAGCCTTCGAGCGGAGCGGTGAGCCACTGCAGGAGTTCGTCACGGCAGGGCCCGGCGACGCTCTCAGCTATGCCTCCTCTCTCCCGCCGGATGCAGTAGCCATAGCGATGGGAGGGGACGGCACCGTCCAGGAGGTTGCGGCCGCCTGCGCCGGATCCAGGCGCGTCCTGGGGATACTGCCAGCCGGTTCGGGCGACGATTTCGCCTTCGCGCTCGGCATCGACCGACACGACCTGGACAGCGCGATCCGGCGAGTAGTTCGCGGCGAGGTCCGTGAGGTCGACACCGCGACCGCGAACGATCGACTCTTCGTCAATGCCGCCGGCACCGGCTTCGACGCCGACGTCGCACGAACAGCCCTCGGTGCTCCCTGGCCGCTACGGGAGAAGAGCGCCTATC
Organism: Trueperaceae bacterium; assembly: GCA_036381595.1. Classification (NCBI taxonomy): domain Bacteria; kingdom Thermotogati; phylum Deinococcota; class Deinococci; order Trueperales; family Trueperaceae; species Trueperaceae bacterium. Next base: position 34,064 of record DASVCN010000011.1, read on the forward strand.
TCTACGCGATCGTTCGCACCCTCTCCCGGCTGACGAGTGTCCCCTGCAGGGTGCGACTCGACGGCGAACTGCTGCACCAGGGCCCTGCACTGTTGGTGTCAACCCAGAACGGACCCCGCAGCGGCGGCTCCTTCCCGCTGGCACCCCACGCATCGGTGGACGACGGCCTTCTCGACGTGGTCGTCGCAGGAAAATTCGGCAGGATAGGCACTCTCGGTGTATTGCCACGAGTGATGGCGGGTACCCACCTGGACCACCCGCTGGTCCGGCTGTTCCGTGGACGCCAGGTCGACATCGAATGGGAAACACCCAGGCCGATGCATCTGGAAGGCGAGCTGCTCCAGCCGAGTTCGAGGTACGAAATCGAGATATCGCCCAAGTCGCTGAGGGTATTGGTGTAGGCCGAGCTCCCAGCTGCGCAGGCTAGCCCATTCCCGGACCGATCCGCCACCAGGGAACAAGAGAGGAGCCCCGCCGAAGCGGGGCTCCATTCTCGTTACGGTCGGACTCTTTAGAAGTCGACGCTGTACGAGATCGAGAAGACTTGACCAGCGCTGCTGCCAGCGGCATCGGCTTCATCAGCCGTGTAGACGCCGTAGGCCATCTCGAGGTCGAAGTAGTTCCAGACCAGCTCGTAGCCGCTGACGGACTGGGTACCAGTGGTCGCGTCGTCACCAGCCGAGATGTTGGTCGCACCCTCGCCGACATCAACGCCCGCATCATCCGCGACGTTGGTGCCGGTCCACGAGCCGTACTTGGCCGTGAAGGTGCTGTTGTCGAACAGGAACTCGTTGAGAACGAGGCCCACGCTCCACTGCATCTCGGTAGCGGTGTAGACGGCGGCATCCGAGTGGTTGGTCGACCGGTAGTTGACGGCAGCCTCGAGGCTCGGAGCGAAGAAGACGCCCAGAGGATCTGTGCTGAGGCCGGTGCCAACACGGATGGTGTTGGTGTCGTCGCTACCCGTGTCCGCGTCGTTCACGCTCTCGTACGCAACGTACGGGGTGAGCGAGAGGATGGCGATGTCGAAGTCCATCTCGGCGGTAGCTTCGAGCTCCGTCTGGTCGAAGTCGGCTTCCATCTGGCGATACTCGAAGCCGAGGTCGAGACCGCTGATCAGAGCGTTCTCGGCAGCGCCGTCGTGGACGAGGCCAACACCGTAGCCGGTGTCGTAGTTGTTGTTGTCACGCTCGGTGCCGGCGGCAGCAGTGCTGTCCACGACGGTCCCGTCGACCGAGACCTGGTGGTAGAAGCCGGTGAGCGCGAAGCCTGCGAAGAGGTCCGCTTCGACGTCGACACCGAAGGCGCTAGTGTTCTGATCCGGCCCGGTGGTGGCGTACGAGTCGAAGTAGGCGTCGAGGTCGAGGATGAAGAGGCCGAGGCCGGCAGAAACCTTGAAGCCGGTCTGGTCTTCGTCGAACGGATAGTCGGCGTCAGCCGCTTCCTCCATCAGGCCGTAGTTGACCGTGGGAGGCGTGGCCGTATCGTCGTCGTCGTCAACCCAAACCGAGGGGATGTCGCGGTAGTTGGCGCTGAGGCTGGTGAGCAGCGGCAGGCCAGCAGTGTCCACGTCGAGGGTGACGTAGAGCAGCGACTCGGAGGTCGGGGTGGCGTTCGGGTCGGTACCGCTCGCGTACTCGAAGCCGAGATCGAAGATGCTCAGGCTGAGCGAGCCGTCGACACCGAAGACGCTGCTGAGGACGTTATCGCCGTTGACATCATTGAAGTCGGCAGCGTTTTCGGCCGCGCGACCGTACGAGGCGCCGACGGTGAACCCTTCGAAGGGGCTCATGGTCAGGCGGATGCCGCTCTTGAAGAAGTCGAGCTGGTCGTCCCCGTCGCTGTCCTGTCCGCTGTAGGCAACGGTGAGGGTCGGATCGAGGAACGCCAGGAAGTCGGGCGAACCGATGGTGGCCACGAAGCCCGGATCGGCTTCGAACTCGAACACGTACGGGGTGAACTGGACGTCCAGCTCTTCGCCGTAGGTGAAGTTGAGCGGATCGCCGCCGATCGGATCGAAGGTAACGGTGAACTCGTCGACTTCGAAGACGTAGCCGTCGAA